>NZ_JBZXVU010000004.1:0-83011 GCF_058892565.1 Hirschia sp.
GGGGAAATCCGACTATTGAAGTTGATGTAACACTTGACGATGGTTCGCTAGGTCGCGCAGCCGTACCATCAGGTGCGTCTACAGGGGCATATGAAGCGCATGAGCTACGTGACGGTGATAAGTCCCGTTATGGCGGCAAGGGTGTGCTTAAGGCTGTTGAGGCCGTTAATACTGAAATCTACGAAGAACTTATCGGTTTAGATGCTGAAGATCAGCGTCGCTTAGACCAAGCCATGATAGATTTAGATGGAACCGAAACAAAGTCTCGTTTGGGTGCTAATGCTATTCTTGGTGTGTCTATGGCTGCAGCGAAAGCTGCTGCAAACGCTTCAGCTTTGCCACTATACCGTTACATTGGTGGTGCAAATGCACACGTACTTCCAACCCCTATGATGAATATTATCAATGGTGGCGAACACGCAGATAACGCCATTGATGTTCAAGAATTTATGATCATGCCAGTTGGTGCACCTTCTTTCTCCGAAGCACTTCGGATGGGAACAGAAGTGTTTCATAGCTTGAAAAAATCTTTGTCAGATGCGGGACTAAGTACTTCTGTTGGTGATGAAGGTGGTTTTGCACCCAACATAGCTTCGACTGAAGAAGCTATTTCTTTTATCATGAAGTCTATCGAGAATGCTGGATACCGCCCAGGCGAAGATTGTGCACTAGCTTTAGATGCAGCGTCTACCGAATTCTACAAAGACGGAAAATATGTTCTTGCTGGAGAAGGCAAGTCTCTTTCTTCGGATGAAATGGCGCAATACCTCACAGATCTCGTCAATAAATACCCTATTATATCTATTGAAGATGGTATGGCTGAAGATGATTGGGATGGATGGAAAACACTTACAGGCCTTGTTGGCGCGAAATGTCAGCTCGTTGGAGACGATTTGTTTGTAACCAACTCCAAACGCTTGGCTAAAGGTATCGAATTAGGTGCTGCAAACTCTATTCTAGTTAAAGTAAACCAAATTGGTACGCTTACAGAAACAATGGAAGCGGTTAATTTGGCAACAAGTCGTGGCTTTACCTCAGTCATGTCTCACCGTTCAGGTGAGACAGAGGATGCAACGATTGCTGATCTGGCTGTGGCCATGAATTGTGGGCAGATTAAAACTGGTTCTTTGGCGCGCTCTGACCGTTTGGCTAAATACAACCAACTTCTCCGCATTGAAGAAGAGCTAGATGAACAAGGCGTTTATCTTGGTCGTTCGTCGATTCGGATCTAGGAAGAATTGCTAAGTTGAAAAAAAGAACGCTCAAAACTTAATTGGTTTGAGCGTTTTTTATTCTGCGCTGCAATAAAAATTGATAAACCTGACATTAAGCTAGTTTGACTATCAAAATAAGAATTGGTTAGAGGAAATTGATCTTTGAATGCGTAGTTTACTAGCAACTTTTGTCTTAAGCCTCGTTCTTTTCTACTTGGCTTATAATGCCCTCGCTGGTGATCAAGGGTTGGCGAAATGGACGAACTTGCAGAAACGAGAAAAAGAATTAATCCTTGAGCTAGAGGTGATTCAGGGCGAAAAAGATGTGGTATATGAAAAAATCCATCGACTTAGACCTGAAACTTTAGACTTAGACTATATTGAAGAAATAGCGCGTAAAAAACTCGCCTATGCTAGAGAAGATGAAGTTATTTTAAACGTCAAAGAATAGGTGCATTGGTCAATTCAATTGATCTAATTTGATCGAAAATCACAATATGGTGCGATGCAGCACCAATAATGCATAGCAGCTCTGACTGGACGGGGTGCTATTCAAGTCAGTAGTCTGAACAAAATGTCATGGAGGTTCGCTTGGTCGCCGCTAACGCTACATCACCCAAAAAGGGTAAAACGAATCCGAAGTCAGCTCCTTCAAACGAAGAGATGCTAAAATACTATCGGGATATGCTATTAATTCGTCGCTTTGAAGAGAAAGCTGGCCAATTATATGGTATGGGTCTTATTGCTGGTTTCTGCCATCTCTATATCGGTCAAGAAGCCGTTGTAGTCGGTGTTCAAAGTGCTTTGATCGAAGGCGATCAGGTTATAACTGGATACCGAGACCACGGTCATATGCTTGCATGTGATATGGAAGCGGACGGTGTAATGGCCGAACTTACCGGTCGTGAGGGTGGATACTCTCGCGGTAAAGGTGGTTCCATGCACATGTTCTCCAAAGAGAAAAATTTCTATGGTGGTCATGGTATTGTTGGGGCTCAGGTCTCTCTTGGTACAGGATTGGCTTTTGCCAATCAGTACAAAAAGAATGGCAATGTTTCTGTTTCTTATTTCGGTGACGGTGCTGCGAACCAAGGCCAAGTGTATGAGTCATTCAACATGGCCTCACTATGGAAGCTTCCAGCGCTATATGTGATTGAGAATAACCAATATGCTATGGGAACTGCGGTTTCCAGAGCATCAGCAGAACAGGAATTGTACAAACGCGGTATTTCGTTTGATATTCCGGGTGAAGCTGTTGATGGAATGGATGTTTTAAAAGTTCGCGAAGCTGCTCTGAAGGCAATCGAACACATTCGTTCTGGTAAAGGGCCTTACATTCTTGAGATGAAGACTTACCGCTATCGCGGTCACTCTATGTCTGACCCCGCCAAATACCGTAAACGTGAAGAAGTTGACGATATTCGGTCGCATCATGACCCTATTGAAGGGCTTAAGAAGCAGCTTATCGAATCTAAGATCGCCTCTGAAGAAGATCTTAAAGTTATAGACAAAGAAGTTCGTGTCATCGTGAACAAAAGTGCTGACTTTGCACAAACTAGCCCAGAGCCGGACCCGTCCGAACTTTGGACAGATGTATTGCGGGAGGTGTAAGTTACATGTCAGTAGAAATTCTTATGCCAGCTCTTTCACCAACTATGGAAGAGGGCACATTATCAAAATGGCTAAAATCTGAAGGCGATAAAGTCGCTCCCGGTGATATCCTAGCAGAAATAGAAACAGACAAAGCAACTATGGAAGTTGAAGCTGTGGACGAAGGCACAATTGCTAAAATCCTCGTAGCTGAAGGTTCTGAAGGTGTTAAGGTCAACGCAGTGATTGCAATGCTTGCCGAAGATGGTGAAGACCTTGCCGCAGTTGCTTCAGCCGGTCCTTCTGCTTCATCAGCCTCTAAAGAAGTAACTGAGAATCCTGAGCCTGCAGAAGTTAATGTTGGACACAACATGCCACCAGCAGATGACATGTTGTCAGACCCAGATATTCCAGACGGAACGGAATTCAAAACAACAACAGTACGTGATGCGCTCCGCGATGCGATGGCAGAAGAAATGCGCCGTGACGAAACTGTTTTTGTAATGGGTGAAGAAGTTGCTCAATATCAAGGTGCTTACAAAGTTACGCGTGAACTTCTTCAAGAGTTTGGTGATCGTCGTGTCGTAGATACACCAATCACAGAACATGGTTTCGCTGGATTAGGTGTGGGGGCTGCATATGCTGACCTTAAACCGATTGTGGAATTCATGACGTTTAACTTTGCGATGCAGGCCATCGACCACATCATCAACTCTGCTGCTAAGACATTGTACATGTCAGGTGGTCAAATGGGTTGTTCGATCGTGTTTCGCGGTCCAAATGGAGCAGCTTCTCGCGTGGGTGCACAGCACTCTCACGATTATGCGACGTGGTATGGAAATGTGCCGGGTCTAAAAGTTATAGCGCCTTATGACGCTGCTGATGCAAAAGGTCTACTTAAAGCAGCTATACGTGATCCAAACCCTGTTGTATTTTTGGAGCATGAGCTTCTCTATGGTGAAAGCTTTGAAGTTCCTGACATGGAGGATTTTGTTCTACCAATCGGTAAAGCTAAAGTCCGTCGAGAGGGAACAGATGTAACACTGGTCGCTTTGTCTAGAATGGTTGGCTACGCGTTAGAAGCGGCTGAAATTCTAGCCCAAGAAGGTATTAGTGCGGAAGTTGTTGACCTGCGTACTGTGCGTCCTCTCGATAAAGCTACTGTTATTGAAAGTGTGAAGAAAACAAATCGAGTTGTTGCCTGTGAAGAGGGCTGGGGAACATACGGTATTGGTGCAGAGATTTCTGCGATTTGTGTCGATGAAGCATTTGATTACCTTGATGCTCCGCCGGCACGGGTTCACCAAAAAGATGTTCCATTACCATATGCTGGTAACTTGGAAAAATTATCCTTGCCGAACACGAATGACATCGTGGAAGCAGCTAAAAAGGTCTGCTACTCTAAATAACTTTAGAGGATGCACGGTAATAAAAATGAAAAGGTTCGCGCAGCAGTTTAGCTGCGCTGCCTGACCATAAGGGAACTGCCTAGATGCCAATAAACATCACAATGCCAGCTCTATCGCCGACGATGGAAGAAGGTACTCTTGCAAAATGGCTTGTCAAACCGGGCGATGCTGTTGGGCCGGGCGATGTTATCGCCGAAATTGAAACTGATAAAGCAACAATGGAAGTAGAAGCTGTTGACGAGGGGCGTGTAGCAGTCATTCTTGTCGACGAAGGCTCTGAAGGCGTCAAAGTTAACTCAGTTATTGCTGTGTTGGCTGAAGAGGGGGAAGATGCGGACGCGATTAAAGGTCCAGCTGAAACTTCACCTCCAACAACTGCAGCAGCCTCCAAAGAAGCACCTGTCGAAAAGACTTCAGCGCCGGAAAAAACGCCTCCGCAATCATCGCCAGCTCCTTCGACTTCTTCGCCAGCTCCATCAAAAAATGGAGATCGTATTTTCGCATCACCATTGGCAAAAAGAATCGCTGCTGAGAAAGGCATAGATCTTTCTACAGTTTCAGGATCAGGGCCGCGCGGACGTATCATTCGCTCTGATGTTGAAAATGCTAAACCTATCGCAGCGAAGGCGGTAGCTAGTGCAGTTTCACCTGATGGCTTAATCTTGCCGCAAATTTTAGATGATCGCGTATATGCGCCTGAAAGCTATGAATTAAAACCGTTAGATGGAATGGCAAAAGTCGTCGCCAAGCGTTTGACAGAAAGCTTTATGCAGATCCCGCACTTCCCGTTGAATGTTGATATTCAGTTGGACAAATTGCTGTCAGCACGAAAATCGATCAATGATTCAGCGCCTGAGGGCGTTAAAATTTCAGTCAATGACTTTCTAATCAAAGCATCAGCTTTAGCTTTGATGGACGAACCTGATTGTAACGCAAGTTATACAGATAACGGGTTTGCGTATCACAAATCAGCGAATATTTCTGTGGCTGTAGCGATTGATGGCGGCTTGATAACACCGGTTATCAAGGATGCGCAATCTAAAGGATTGGCAACGATTTCTGCTGAAATGAAAGATTTGGCAAAACGTGCGCGTGAGAGAAAATTAGCCCCTCAAGAATATATGGGTGGTACGTTCTCTATTTCAAACTTGGGTATGTTTGGAATTAAGTCATTTTCTTCAATCATCAATCCACCTGAAGGCATGATTATGTCTGTAGGATCTGGAGAAAAACGTCCAGTGGTTGGCAAAGACGGTCAATTAACAACAGCAACTGTGATGACAGTAACATTGACTTGTGATCACCGTGTTGTTGGCGGAGCAGAGGGTGCCAAATGGCTGCAAGCCTTCAAACGTTATGTAGAAAGCCCAGAATCTATGCTGCTGTAACGTAGTGTAGATTTAGTGGTACTATTAAACATAAAGGAGCGAGCCCGTGGCGGACGCAAAAAACCAGTTTGACCTTATAGTAGTTGGTTCCGGCCCTGGAGGATATGCCACAGCTATCCGTGCATCTCAATTGGGTATGAAAACTGCCATTGTTGAGCGTGCTGAGTTAGGTGGTATTTGTCTAAACTGGGGATGTATCCCGACGAAAGCCTTGCTTAGAACATCAGAAGTTTTCCATATGATGGAAAATGCTGAAGCATACGGACTAGGTAAAGTTAAGCCTGTTGCACATATTGAAAAAATTGTGGAACGTTCTCGTGGCGTTTCCAAACAAATGGCTGGTGGTGTTGCTTTTCTCATGAAGAAAAACAAGATTACAGTTATTGAAGGAACAGCCAGTTTGAAGGCTGGAAAGCCTGCTCCACATGTTGTCGTGAAAGATGGTAAGGGTGCGGGAACCTATACTTCTAAACATGTTATTATGGCGACAGGTGCACGTGCACGAGCTATACCTCAGGCTGGGCTAGTCCCTGATGGAGACCGGATTTGGTCATATCGTGAAGCGCTTGTGCCTAAAGAAATTCCAAAGAAACTTCTTGTGATTGGTTCAGGAGCAATCGGTATAGAATTCGCTAGCTTTTATAACACTTTAGGGTCTGAAACGACTGTCATAGAAGCGCTAGATCGTATTCTTCCCGTCGAGGATGCTGACATTTCTAACTTTGTAGATAAACAGCTCACAAAGCAGGGAATGAAGCTTGTGAAATCAGCTCAAGTTCAAGGGCTGGAAAAAGGCAAAAATAGCGTTACGGCATCTGTGAAACTTAAAGATGGTAAAATTGAAAAGATAACAGCAGATGTTGTTATCGTTGCCGTTGGTATAGTTGGAAACGTTGAAAATACTGGGCTTGAGGAAGTTGGTGCAAAAATTGACCGCACACACGTCACAGTAGATGGATTTGGCAGGACAGGTGTGGCAGGTCTATATGCAATTGGTGACCTGACAGGTCCACCTTGGCTTGCACACAAAGCAACTCATGAAGGTGTTGTTTGTGTAGAAAAAATTGCTGGTAAAAATCCGCATGAATTCAAAACAGACAATATAGCTGGTTGTACCTACTGTCACCCGCAAGTTGCTTCTGTGGGACTGACTGAGGCTGCTGCAAAAGAAAAAGGGCACAAAGTCAAAGTTGGCCGTTTCCCGTTTATTGGTAATGGTAAAGCAGTCGCACTTGGAGAGCCTGAAGGCATTATCAAAACAGTGTTTGATGAAAAAACAGGTGAACTGCTCGGTGCTCATATGGCAGGTGCTGAAGTGACTGAGCTCATTCAAGGCTTTGTAATTGCGCGCCAAGGAGAGTTGACTGAAGCAGAGATTATGGAAACGATTTTTCCACATCCAACACTTTCAGAGATGATGCATGAAAGTACATTGGATGCTTATGATCGAGCTCTTCATATCTAAGGTACTCTAGAATTTTTCTCAAAAAGGCGGTCAATAATTTGGCCGCCTTTTTTATGCGGTTTTAATTAAACAGTATATTTGAATACAATGAGCGAAACCTATGGATTTCACGATAAAATCCAGCTGAATACTTGTTTTAAATGTCATTGACTTTCATTTTGGCATTAATATGAGCTCTTCGAATGTTATTTAAACTACTGTTATTTAAAACAAATACGTAAATGTCGACTAAAGTCGCTCTTATGTTCTCCCTCTCTTAAGTGGATCATTTTTAATGCGGCAATATAGCCGACTAAGAAAAGACCTTTAGGGGAGGCATATGACAAATCAATCTTCTTCATCTGGACCGACACCAGAACAGGCGAAAGCATATTGGGCGGCAAATGTTCGTTTAATGAGTGTGCTGTTGGCTGTTTGGTTTTTGGTTTCCTACGGCTGTGGAATACTTTTCAGAGACGCTCTGGACACAGTAAGTTTAGGTGGTGCGCCACTTGGTTTCTGGTTTGCTCAAAATGGATCAATCTATGTATTTTTAGCGTTGATCATCATTTATGCGCGTCAAATGGCTGCGCTTGAGCGAAAATTCAACATAAAGGGGTAGATTATGGATCAACAGATGTGGACCTACTTCTTCGTTGTCACAACTTTCGGACTGTATATCGCGATTGCGGTATGGTCTCGTGCCGGTTCAACTGACGAATTTTACATTGCAGACCATGGCGTGCATCCGGTTGTAAACGGTATGGCTACAGCAGCTGATTGGATGTCAGCAGCGTCATTTCTTTCTATGGCTGGACTAATCGCATTTCTTGGCTATGGCGGCTCAGTTTATCTAATGGGATGGACAGGCGGATATGTATTGCTGGCGTTATTGCTAGCACCTTACCTGAGGGAGTTTGGGAAATTTACCGTTCCCGACTTTGTCGGAGACCGTTTCTATTCACCAGTCGCTAGGGTAATAGCGGTCGTTTGTGCTATTTTCGTTTCATTTACTTATATTGCAGGTCAAATGAAAGGCGTTGGAGTCGCTTTCTCAGGATTTCTGGGCGTTCCCTTTGAATGGGGAATTGTGATTGGTATGGTGATAGTCTTCTTCTATGCTGTTTTAGGCGGTATGAAGGGAATAACATACACTCAAGTTGCTCAATATTGTGTACTTATTTTCGCCTACACAGTGCCAGCAGTGTTTATGTCTATGATTGTGACCGGCAATCCAATACCTCAGTTAGGTTTTATCTCTAACATCAAAGGTGAAGACATTGCGATGCTAGCAAAACTCAATGCAGTTCTCGTGGATTTGGGTTTTGCAGAATATACAACAACTAATAAAAGTATGATTGATGTATTCTGTATTACAGGTGCACTAATGTTTGGTACCGCAGGGCTACCACATGTGATCATTCGATTCTTTACGGTGCCTAAAGCTTCAGATGCGCGTCTCTCTGCTGGTTGGGCGTTATTCTTTATCGCACTATTATATACAACTGCGCCCGCTGTTGGCGCACTCGGTCGTATGAATTTCATAGATCAAGTGAACGAAAGCACGTATGTATCTGCTGAAGACTATGAAACAGGGGCAGCAGAGATTGCTGCAACAGGTGCTACACCAACACCAAAATGGTTTAACTCTTGGGAGAAAACTGGACTGCTCGGTTTCCAAGATAAAAATGGTGACGGTGTTATTCAATACCGAGCTGGTGATGCAAATGAAGTTGAACCGTTGAATAGGGACATATTTGTTCTTGCAAACCCAGAGATTGCACAACTACCAGGTTGGGTAATAGGTCTTGTTGTAGCTGGGGGGCTTGCTGCTGCTCTTTCAACTGCAGCTGGATTGTTGATGGTTATTTCTTCATCAGTCAGCCACGACCTTATGAAACGAACTTTAAAACCAGATATGGATGACAAAACAGAGTTATTTGTTGCTCGAGCTGCTGCTGCTGGTGCAGTGGTTGCTGCTGGTTTACTAGGTGTGTTCTCCGCGCAATTGGGCTTTGTTGCTCAGGTTGTGGCTTTTGCTTTCGGGCTCGCCGCTGCATCCTTATTTCCAATTATATTCCTTGGGATATTCTGGAAACGTTTCAATAAGGAAGGTGCTATCACCACGATGGTCTTCGGGTTAGTCTCAACATTTGGATACATTTACGCATTCAAATTTGGCGGGCTTTCTCCTGATCTGTACTTTTTAGGTATTTCCCCAGAAGGTATTGGCTTTTTCATAATGTGGATAGCGATGGTACTTGGAGTCGTGGTTAGTTTAGCTACACCTGAACCACCTCAAGATATTCAAGACCTTGTTGAGGACATACGTGTTCCTGGAATGCGATCTTCTCATGGTATTGCAGACGCTGGGATGGCTCCAGCTGAATAGACAAGCTAAAGTATAGAAAAACACAGAAGGGCAATCTTTAATTAGGTTGCCCTTTTTACTGAAGTTTTTTTGATTAGACCTTAGAAGATCTTGCCATTGTTGAGCATGACAGTTCAGATAGGTTCTGGAGAATGGAGCCTTTATGCCTGTTTGGTTAATCTTCTTTGTAATGACATTGTATATTTCAGGTCTATTTTTTATGGCTTGGAAGGGAGAGCAATATGCGAAACAGGCAGGCGCAGGGTGGCGACGGCATCCACTTATTTATTCGTTAGCTTTAGGGGTTTACTGCACGTCTTGGACCTTCTTTGGCGCTGTAGGTTCTGCCGCTATTAATGGATGGTATTTTCTTCCGATATATATCGGACCGATTTTGCTATATCTGTTTTGGCCAAGTATCTTACAGCGCATTGCAGATGTTTCTAAACGAGAAAGTATCAACTCTCTTTCTGATTTTTTAGCATCAAGATATGGTAGAAGCCGATTGTTGGCAGCCATAGCTACAGCAACTCTGACAGTGGTTTCTTTGCCATATATTGCGCTGCAATTAAAATCTGTAGGCATGAGCTTTCAAGCGATTACAATTGGTCACACGGATCATTCAGCAACACCGGCGGATCAGACTGTATTAGTTGCAGCTTTAGGCTTAGCTGTTTTTGCGGTACTTTTTGGCGCACGGTATGAAGATGCGACGAAACCCAATTACGGCTTAATGAATGTATTAGCTTTTGAAGCAATCGTGAAATTAGTTGCACTTATTGCGGTAGCAATATTAGGGATCGTTACTCTATCCGGATTGTCTGATTTTGAGCTCTCCGACTATGCGACAAAGTTTGACACACAAAATATACAGTTCAATTTTTTGTCTACAACATTGCTATCAATGGCAGCAATGGTTTGCTTGCCAAGACAGTTTCATGTGGCAATCATTGAGCGACGTTCTAACAATGAGATGAAATTATCTCGGATCGTGCTTCCACTTTATCTTTTGCTGACAAGTCTTGTCGTTATTCCGATAACCATAGCTGGTTTGCACTTGCTGCCGTCTAATACTCCAACAGACTTATTTGTTGTTCTTCTCCCTCAGGCAGCGCAACTTCCATGGTTGACTATACTGGTTTTTATTGGAGGTTTTTCCGCAGCTACTGGTATGGTTGTTGTTGCCGCTATCGCATTATCTACAATGATAACAAACGATTTGATCGTTCCAGTTATGTTGAGACTAAAAACATTTGACCCTGCTGACCAGAACATTGGATCAAAACTTCTCAACATAAGACGGACTACTATTTTAGGCTTACTGTTGTTTGGTTATTTGTTTTATCAGGCATTTGGAGACCGCAATGCTTTGATGGAGATAGGGTTACTTTCTTTTGCAGGAGCAGCACAATTATTTCCAGCTTTAATCGGAGCTGTCTATTGGCGTAAAGCCCACAGAAATGGAGCCATGGCAGGAATTTTAGCTGGCTGTGTGTTGTGGGCCTATACATTGGTTCTACCTGCTGTATTTGGGCCTGAATGGATGATGGGGAGTATTTTGCCACCCTCTAATTTCTTCGGAATTGGTACTGTAGATAGTCTTAGTCACGGTGTTCTTTGGAGCTTATCAATCAATACATTGCTATTTGTCATTCTATCGTTGAGGGCCAAAGAACGGCTACGAGATAGAGTGCAAGCAAATGTATTTCGAGAAAAAGGCTTAGAATCTGGTCACGGCAAGCCTGTCTCGTACACAGTAAAAGGCGTAAGTGTTGGTGATTTGCAGGCGTTAGCGTCTAGGTTCCTGAAACCATCTGCAGTTTCATCTGCTTTTGCTTCCTACGCTGAAGAAATAGGGGTCGATACTAATCCATCGGTAGAAGCAGATTGGCGGCTCGTGCAGCGGACTGAAAGGTTGCTTTCAAGCGCGTTAGGTTCATCTTCGGCGAGAGTTGTGTTGGGTTCTGCCATAACACGGTCAGACGTAACTTTAGATGATTTATTGTCTATTTTAGATGAGAAAAGTCACGCTAAGCGTTTTGACCGCCATCTTTTGCAAGCGACACTTGAGAACATATCTCTAGGCGTTTCCGTGGTTGACGGTGAACAAAAGCTGGTTGCTTGGAATTCAGCCTATATAAAAATGTTCGATCTGCCTGAAGAGTTGGTTCGTGTGGGAAGGCCAATTGCAGATATTATCAAATGGACAACAAAAAATGGAACAGCAGCAACGGATGAAAAAGATGCACTAGTCTCCATAAGATTAGCGCATATTAAAGAGGGACGACCCCACACTTTTGAAAGGCAACGGCCTGACGGGACCATAATTAAAACGATCGGAAATCCTATGCCTGGAGGTGGATATGTTAGCACCTTTACAGATGTTAGCGAAGACAAAGCAATAGAAAGACGATTGAGAGAAGCAAAAGAAAATCTTGAAATCAGAGTTGTGGAAAGAACTTCGGAATTAGAAAATCTTACGCAAGAATTAGATGGAGCAAGAAGAGAAGCAGAAGGTGCTAATGCGTCTAAAACTAGGTTCTTGGCCGCCGCAAGTCATGATTTACTTCAACCTTTAAATGCGGCTCGTCTATTTACAGGGGCATTACAAAGCAATCTACAAGGAACGAACCCTGATGCACTAAGACTTGTCGGTAAGATAGACCAAGCAATCCAATCTTCTGATCAATTGTTGCGAGGTCTACTTGATATCTCAAAACTCGACCATGGAGTAAGAGACGCTAATTATACGTCTCTTTCGCTCGGGGCTCTTTTTTCTGATATTGGTGACGAAGCAGACCCTATCGCGAAAGCAGCGGGTCTACGGTTTAAGTTGGTTCCCACCACGTTGGGAGCATTTGCTGATGAAGATTTCTTAAAATCAATAGTTCGGAACTTCGTTTCCAATGCTCTACGATATACTCGATCCGGTGGTGTACTTGTCGGTGCACGCAGGCGAGGAGGAAAGATCAGAATTGAAGTATGGGATACTGGTGTTGGCATCCCAACAAGCAAACAGCATCTTATTTTTGAAGAATTTCAAAGATTAGAAGAAGCTGATCGAAATGGAATTCGAGGCGCTGGATTAGGGTTGGCCATTGCAAATAGAATGGCTGGACTTATGGGAGCGAGCGTTGGATTACGTTCATGGGAAAATAAAGGATCGGTGTTTTTTGTTGATTTGCTGGAATCTCAATCGGTTAGCAAAGAGATTAAACAAGTTCAAAAAGAACATAAAAGCCTTTACAGCCTAAAAGGTGTGAAGGTACTTTGCGTAGACGATGAACCGACAATATTGGATGGTATGGAAGCACTTCTGTTATCTTGGGGCTGCATTCCATTTCGAGCGAAATCTGGAGATGAGGCTGTTAGAATTGCATCTTCCGAACATTTGGATTTTGCTTTTTTAGACTATCATCTATTAGGTGGTGAAACCGGTTTCGACGTGAGAGAAAAAATACTGTCCGCATGTAATTACTCATTACCAGCGGCATTGCTGACTGCCGATAAATCTGAGTATGCATTAAGTCGGGCGAAGAAGGAAGGGTTGGCTGTTTTTACTAAGCCCGTTTCTCCCAGGGATTTACAAGCATATTTAGCGGGGATCCCCATTGCTGCTGAATAACGACTATTTAGATTGCCACAACGCTTGTAGAGACAGTAATGCTTGTGTCCGGCTAGCTACACCTAGCTTTCTAAATATAGCTGTCATATGTGCTTTTACTGTAGCTTCCGAAATTCCCATTTCATAAGCTATTTGCTTGTTCAAAAGTCCACTCTTTAGACCAGACAACACACGACGTTGTGCTGGTGTCAAACTAGCTAACCTACTCGCTATTTCGCTTGCTGGAGAAGGTTCGATTGCTTGTTGAAATTCCGGTGGTGTCCAATTTTCACCTGATAACAAATCGGAGATAGCTCCCTTAAGAGAATTCATGTCGAGACTTTTAGGGATGTACCCAACAGCTCCGAGAGCCATGGCTCTTTCAATAATTTCTCGATCTTCAGTCGCGGTAACAATTGCTACGCGCTGTGAAGGCGCCTGAGCCTGAAGGGTAATCAGACTCTCCAAACCTGTTGTATCTTTTAAATTGAGGTCCAACAAGACAAGGTCTGGCAAACTACTTTTTAAGCATTCACAAGCTTCTAAAACTGATCCTGCAAAATATGTTGAACGGATATTAGGGTTTAAACTTGCAGCTGCAGCTAAGGCATCTCGAAAGAGCGGATGATCATCTACAATAAGTAGACTCGATGATTTTTTGATTTCCAACTCATGTTCATCGTCGCCCATTTTTTCCTCCACAATGCAATAACGTCTACCTCCCAAAATACTCCTTTTTTAAATACGGAGAATCTTCGTCGCGGCGCGTTTTGTATTTATTATCTTTCTTTCATTATGACAGAGTTTTTAGATTATTCTAGCAGGTCAGACCTTAGTCGGACACGACCAATGGATATCTAGCGGATTGGACGCCGCCTTTAGATACTGCCTAGATAAAAACTATACTGGGGAGAAACAAGATGAAGAAAACAGTACTCAAAAACTTAATGCTTTCAGCGTCGATATTGGCGTTTGCACCATTAGCAATTGCAGATGCACCTGGTGATATAGAATCACGAATTGCAGAACTTGAGGCTATGGTAAATGAACTTAAGGCAGAACTTACCAATCAAAAGGCATCAACCGATGAAGAAATTGTTCGATTAAAAGCGCGTGAACAATCAAACAGTGCGCCCGAATTAGACCCAAGTCAGCCTTCAATAACGTGGGGTGGAATCATAGATGTTGATGCACACGTTACGGACTTTTCAGATGGTGACATTGCAGGATCGTCTATTGCGCGTGATTTCTACATCCCTTCTGCAACTCCAGTTGGTGGGATAGGAGAAGATCCTTCCACAGACTTTACAGCCAAGTCGTCCCGCTTTTATGTCACAGCAAACAAACAGGTTGATGGCCATAAAATTGGTGGTCGGTTAGAAATGGATTTCCTAGGTTCAGCTCAGGGAAATGAAGCCGTATCTAACTCTTATTCACCGAGACTTCGTCGCGCATTTGTCTCCTATGACAATTGGTTGTTGGGACAGGAGTGGTCTACATTTCAAAATACATCTGCTATTCCAGAGTCTGCGAGTTTCTTAGTTCTTGGCGACGGTATGATATTTATACGTCAGCCACAAATCCGATATACCAAAGGCAATTTTCAGTTTGCCGTGGAAAATCCTAACACGAATACAAACTTAGCTGGGCTTGCAGATGATAGTTTAATTCCAGACCTAATCGCTCGCTATAATCTAACCGGTGATTTTGGAAACGTTTCAATCTCAGGGATCGGTCGACAATTGAAAGCTGAACTTGGAGCTCTAAATGAAGAGACAACTGGATATGGTCTTTCAATAGCCGGAAAAGTCAATGTAGGTGAAAAGAACGATATTCGCTTTTCTATTAGTGGCGGTGAAGGCATTGGTCGTTACATGGGCTTAGCTATAGCAAAGAGTGCGGACCTTACTTTAGATGGCAGCTTTGAAGCAATTCCATCTTACGGCGGATATCTAGCTTATCGCCACGTTTTAGGTGATAATAACAGGCTGAATATTGGTGCCGGTGGAATTACTATTGAAAACCTTGATTCAGCCTCAGATGCTATGACCAAACAAGCCCTTAGCGGATACATAGCCTATATGTGGGATATAGCTCCTAAAGTTACGCTTGGAGCTGAATTTATGCATGCTGTTAGAGAAAATGAGGGCGGTGATGAAGGTGATATGAACCGTTTTACTTTTTCAACAAAGTACGCCTTTTGATATATAAATAAGAATACGAAGAAAATGGACGGATAGGCGTTATGTCAAACCAAGATAAAATATTTCCTGTACCTGATGACTTTGCTAAGAATGCATTGATTGATGATACGCTATATCAAAAAATGTATCAGGCTTCCATCGATGATCCTGATGCTTTTTGGGGTGAACATGGCAAGCGCCTATCATGGTCCAAACAATACACAAAAGTCAAAGATGTATCTTGGAGCAAAGAAAACCTTCATGTGAATTGGTTTTCTGATGGTGAATTGAACGTATCTTATAACTGTATTGACCGTCATCTCAAAGATAAAGCCGACCAAATCGCTATTATTTGGGAAGGAGATGACCCGAATAAATCTGAAAATATCACTTTTGCACAATTGCATCGCCGCGTATGCCGGTTTGCAAATGTTCTAAAAAGTATGGGCGTTCAGAAGGGTGATCGAGTAACTATTTACCTTCCTATGATTCCCGAGGCTGCATACGCCATGCTAGCTTGTGCTCGAATTGGTGCCATACATTCAATCGTTTTTGCGGGTTTTTCTGCTGAAGCGCTTGCTGGAAGA
The DNA here is from genome assembly GCF_058892565.1 of Hirschia sp. Classification (NCBI taxonomy): domain Bacteria; kingdom Pseudomonadati; phylum Pseudomonadota; class Alphaproteobacteria; order Hyphomonadales; family Hyphomonadaceae; genus Hirschia; species Hirschia sp. The sequence continues at coordinate 15,791 of NZ_JBZXVU010000004.1, forward strand.
ATTAACGACTGTCGAAGTTCTGTTATCATCACTGCCGATGAAGGGCTTCGAGGCTCGAAGTCTGTTCCGCTAAAGAAGAATGTAGATGAAGCTGTAAAGCATGCACTCGGGGTAGACAAAATACTCGTCGTTGAGAACACAGGTAATCCGGTCTCTATGAAAGGAGGACGTGATATTTGGTGGCATGAAGCAGCAACTGGTGTTGATGAATTCTGTGAACCTGTAGCGATGAAAGCTGAAGACCCATTATTTATTCTTTATACTTCAGGTTCTACTGGCCAACCAAAAGGAGTTTTGCACACAACAGGAGGGTATCTTGTTTGGGCTTCGATGACTCATGAATACGTTTTTGACTACAAACCCGGAGATATTTACTGGTGTACGGCAGACGTTGGTTGGGTAACTGGCCATAGTTATATCGTTTACGGTCCTCTTGCTAATGCAGCAACAACTCTCATGTTTGAAGGTGTGCCAACTTATCCAGATGCTTCACGTTTCTGGAACGTTGTTGATAAACACAAAGTCAATATTTTCTATACAGCACCAACGGCTATACGGGCGTTGATGGGGCAAGGCGAAGATTTCGTAAAAAAGACATCCCGCAAATCCTTGCGCCTCTTGGGCTCAGTAGGGGAACCGATTAATCCTGAAGCTTGGGAGTGGTATCACAAAGTAGTCGGTGACAGCCGTTGTCCGATTGTTGACACGTGGTGGCAAACAGAAACGGGCGGAATTATGATTTCTCCATTACCAGGTGCAACTCCACTAAAACCAGGATCTGCCACTCGCCCATTTTTTGGAATTAAACCTGAACTCGTTGATTCCGAGGGTGTTGTTCTGGAGGGTGCAACGGAAGGAAATCTTGTGATTTCCGATTCTTGGCCGGGACAGATGAGAACAGTTTACGGCGATCATCAAAGGTTTAAAGATACATACTTTTCGGCATACCCGGGGAAATATTTCACTGGTGACGGATGTCGAAGAGATGAGGATGGCTATTACTGGATTACAGGCCGCGTTGATGATGTAATCAACGTTTCAGGTCACCGTATGGGAACGGCGGAAGTGGAGAGTGCACTTGTTGCACACGACTTAGTGTCAGAAGCAGCCGTTGTAGGTTACCCTCATGATGTTAAAGGCCAAGGAATATACGCTTATGTCACGTTGAGCGCAGGAAACGATGGCACGCCGGAATTAGCAAAAGATTTAGTCAATTGGGTCAGAGCGGAGATCGGTCCAATTGCCTCTCCAGATAAAATCCAATTCGCTCCAGGACTTCCAAAGACGAGATCGGGAAAAATCATGAGGCGTATTCTTCGTAAAATTGCAGAAGATGAATTCTCAAACTTAGGGGACACCTCTACTTTGGCCGACCCTGAGGTTGTGGATGATCTAATTGAGAATAGGCAGAACAGGAAATAAGATTTTTCTACCCTGTTTTCTTGGCATTAACAAAAGCACGAGCAAGATCAATGACGTTTGAGAGCATAGTAAAATGCTCCAAACGTCATTGGTTTATCCAAAAATCGAATTGTCACAGAGGCTTGTCTTCAGAATTTAGAATACGTTCTGCAGCACCATCTGGGTCATCATATTGCCCTGAGCGAAGAGACCACGCAAAAGCGATTAATCCTAAAAATCCCATAACCAGAGCTGCGGGTATTAAATAAATCAACATACTCATGGGTCTTATTTTACTCGCTTCGTTTGTGTTAGATTTAGACGCAGTGCATTTAAGGTAACAATTAAAGATGACCCTGACATAGCAATGGCTGCGACCAAAGGTGTAACAAAGCCAAATACAGCTATAGGAATTGCAACCAAATTATATAATGCAGCGAACCCGAAATTCTCAAGCATGCGAGAGCGCGATCTACGTGCGATGTCAATTATGTCCGCTATAACCAGAACGTCATCACCAGAAAATACGCCATCACTTGCGGCACGGCTAACATCTGCGGCACCGCCTGGTGTTAAAGAGGCATGCGCATTAGCTAAAGCACCTGCATCATTTAATCCATCGCCAATCATTAGAACTTTTCTGCCTTCTGATTGTAATGTTGCAATTCGTTCTGCTTTCTCTAAAGGCGAAATTGATCCACTATACAATTCAATATTTGATTTTCGAGCAAAAGCGGCAACTTTGTTGTGGACATCACCAGACAGTAATTCAACTTTAAATCCGCGTTCATCTAATTCAGTTGCAATGCAGTCTGCGCCCAACACTGATGTCTCATCAAATTCAAACGCGACAGGCTCATCGTCGTCGTACTGAAAATACAAGGAAGGAATATCCTTAGAAGAGGGGGCAACTCCAGTCACCCATTTTAAAGACCCTAATTTCGCGTTCTTTCCATCAACCACACCTTGAATTCCACAGCCTGAAATTTCTTCAATATTGGAAGCAATCTCTCCTGGGCCTGCTAAACAGGCCAATGCCCTAGAATATGGATGTCTGCTTCCTCTTGCTAGTTTGGCTGCCAATTCCAAGTGATTGAGATCGATATTATTATCTTTTAGGGATGCATCGGGTTTTGTTAATGTACCTGTCTTGTCGAAAATGACATAATCACAAGCAGCAATTCTTTCTAAAGCATCACCTGATTTTAAGTACACATTTTTTTTGAAAAGCTTTCCAACAGCAACGACTTGTACGACGGGGGCAGCGAGTGCTAGCGCGCAAGGGCAGGTGATAATTAGTACAGAAATAGCTATGAAAATTGCTGTTTTAAAGTCACCATTGTAAAGCATCCAACCAAGAAACGCAGCAGCAGAAACAGTATGAACGACTGGTACATATAGTTTCGCTGCCTTATCCGCAATTTGGCGGTATGTTGAACGTTGTTGTTCTCCGATTTCCAGTAATTTGGATACCTCAGCTAACATCGAATTTTCAGCTGAAGATTTTACGCGTGCTACGATACTTGAGGTTAAATTTATCGTTCCTGCGTATATGGTTTGACCAATTTGCGATATTACAGGTGTACTTTCGCCAGATACCATATGATTATCCAGCTCACTGCAACCTGATATAAGCACAGCATCAACAGCGAATCGCTCTCCTGCGGCAACCTGTATGATATCATCTGGTATCAATGTAGAAGCTTTGACAGATTCAGCACCACCATCAGCATTTATGCGAGTTACTGAGCCTGTTTGCATCAAGGCAAGATCTCGTGCTGCTGATTGGGCTTCCCTTAGCAGCTTAGCATCCAAAAATCGCCCTATAAGAAGGAAGAATAACAACATTACTGCTGCATCAAAATAGGTGTGCATACCGTGGTGAATAGTTTCATAAAGGCTCATGCAGGCTGCTAGTAAAACAGCTAAGGATATGGGAACATCCATATTTACGTGACCAGCACGGATTGCAGATATTGCGGATGAAAAGAACGGGCGTCCCGAAAATGCAACAACAGGCAGGGCAATACACGCAGAGATCCAATGCAGAAATTCTTTGGTCTCAGCGTTCATTTCATCAACACCAGCCCATACGGATACCGACAAAAGCATAACATTAGCTGCTGCAAAACCAGCTACAGCCATTGCCATAAGTAATTGACGTTCTCTCTTTGAGTGTTCGTTATCTGCCTCTTCAGGGTCAAAAGGGGTTGCACCGTAACCTAAAGAAGAAATTTTTGATATGATATCAGCGGATTGCAGATTTTTAGTTTTCCAAGAAACATGAAGACGACCGGTTGTCAGATTCATTCTAACTGCATTAATGCCTGCTAATTCACTGATGCCATTTTCTATTTTTGAAAGACAACCACCACATTTAGCGCCTCGAACGAGAATATCCAAACTGTATTCGTCAGCTGACTTCTTCACAAAAGCAGTCGGATCAACTAGAAGAGCAGTCTTGTCACTCTCTTTGGGTGCCAAGCCTGATGGACAACCAGCAATCTCTGAAGCATTAAAATCAATCGAACCGCCAGTGAGAGTCATGGGATGAATATCTCCTTTTGTGCTTTGAAGAATATTTCAGAAGATTTTTTTACTTCAATCTGCACGGTCCATCTGCCTGTTTCTAAGCTATCTATTGGATGGGCATATTCTCCATTGGCAGAAAATTGCATAGGAAAAGACACGTTTTGATGTTTACTAGAGTGCTGATTTAAAACAGCATTTACTTGCAACTCATTTAGAGGTTGGTCGTCTTTGTCAAAAAAACGAGCGACTAGGACTGAATTTTTTTGTGTGTCTTCAGAGTGCATCACACCTATTTCAGATCTCCAACCTAAAAGTACCTGTTGATGCTTTTCGTGTATCGTATCGTTGTAATTAATACCTTGAACATATGATTTTTTGGAAATTTCGCCAGGAAAGGACTTTATTGCTTGAGACAGAAATATTCCGTTCACAATGAAGATTACGCCAAAAAATGCAAGAAACATGAATAGAACATGTTTACCAGTAAGTTTGGTTTTTGATGAGTTTGTCTTTTCCATTAATCATCTCTTTTGGGTATAGCAAAAAATACTCTGTTGCTTTGAATATCACCTGTCGCAACATCCTTTGCTTCAATGATGAGGTGTTTGCCTGACTTATACTTGTCTGCTTCTGGAACAGTAATTAAAATTCTGAATCTATCGACATGCTCTCCAGACATAATGATTGTTTTGTCTGTATCGTCATTTCCAATTATTTTAAGGTCGAGACCGTTTATTCCGGATGCAGTGATTAGAACTTCTCGGTCTTCGCTTTTTTTGTTTACAAGTTTAATTGAATATCCATTGCGAATATCTCCATTGGATAATTTCACAAATGGTGGTGAGCGATCTTTGATGACATTGAGCTCAAAGGTTGAGCGAGTTGAAAGCCCATAGACCATTATACAAGAAATTGCAGCAATCAAAAATGCGTACAAAATAACGCGTGGGCGCAGCATATTATAAACTGCAGGCTTACCTTCTGATCTAGCTTGAACATTTTTATCTGTATCATACGCAATTAGCCCAGTTGGCCGATCAACGCGTTTCATTATTGTATCGCAAGCGTCAATGCATAGCGCACAATGGATACATTCAAGCTGAGCTCCATGACGGATGTCTATTCCAACAGGGCAGGCGACGACACAGGCATTACAGTCTATGCAATCACCGCGACCATCCCAGCTCGTATTTTTTTTATGAGCACCTCGAGGCTCACCTCTATCCCATCTATAGGTTACATTTAAAGCATGCTCATCAGTTAAAGCTGCCTGTATGCGAGGCCAAGGGCATAAATAAGTGCAGACCTGCTCGCGCATTGTGCCGGCGAGAGCGTATGTCGTGAAGGTCAATATTCCTGCAAATACATAAGCACTGACTTCAGCATCTCCTGTGAAGAAGTTTGCAAAAAGCGTAGGTGCATCATGATAGTATAATATTAGCGCGCCGCCAGTTGCGAATGAAATAAATAGCCAAACAATATGCTTGCCAACTTTGCGCAGTGCTTTGTTTACGCTTAGAGGGGCTCTATCCAATTTAATGCGCGCATTTCTATCACCTTCAAAAATTCGTTCTACGGCGATGAATAGATCAGTCCAAACCGTTTGTGGACACGCATAACCGCACCATACCCGCCCAAAGAGCGATGTAACCAGAAATAATCCAAGCGATGCTAATATCAATAAACCTGTAATATAGTAGATTTCTTGTGGCCAAATTTCCAAAAAGAAAAAATAAAAACGACCGCCAGCGAAGTCTGCTAATACTGCTTGATTTGGTGCGTCAAGACCACGGTCCCAACGCAACCAAGGGAGGATGTAATAAACAGCAAGTGCAAATACCAACACCACCCATTTAATGGTCCGAAATTTTCCTGAGACAAGTTGAGGGTATATTGGTTCCCTTGCCTTGTATAAGGCACTTTGTCCTGGAGGAGGTGGTGTGACGTTGTTATACATCGCTGTGAATCACTTTTTGAATGTTATTCGCCGCCGCCAAGTGTGTGAACATAAACCGCTAACGCTTTGATGGTGGCCTCATCCAAGCGTTCATTCCAATGCGGCATAATGGAGTTTCGTGCGCTATAAATAGTCTCACGAATTGCACTGGCATCTCCACCATATAACCATTCTTGATCGGTTAGATTCGGTGCGCCAAATGTTCGGTCCCCAGTACCATCAACACCATGACAAGAAGCACACTGATATTCAAAATTTTCTTCAGCTCGTGCAACTGCATCGGTATTTGCTTCCTGCCCTGAAAGCGAAAGAACTTTTTGAACAAGGTCATCAATTTCTGATTCGGAAATAAATCCATCTCGACCAAAAGCTGGCATTTCAGAATAGCGTGTTTCATCGTGGGTTGAACGAATTCCGTACGTGATTGTTTGTTGAATATCGTCTAGCGAACCACCCCACAACCAAACATCATCAGCAAGCATTGGGTAGCCAATAGCACCTCGTCCGCCAGCTCCATGACAAGTCGCACAATTATCACCAAATGAACTTTCACCCATAGCCAGTGCAAATTGTTGTAGTTCTGGTGTTTTCTCAATTTCTTCAAGAGAAGCACTCATGAGTTTTTGGGCATTTTCAATTCGCGCAGAGCGTAGTTCTCCAACTGCTTCACCAACTTGAGCGCGGTCAGATTGATTCCAAACCCCGACTGTATTTCCCTGAAACCCTGGTAGTGCAGGCCAAGCCGGCATCAAAATCCACCAAAGAATAGAAAATGCTATTGTGGCATACCAGACATAGAGCCACCAACGAGGCAGTGGATTGTTTAGCTCTTTGATACCGTCCCATTCATGGCCGGTTGTTTCTACACCGGAAAAGGCATCGACATCTTTATTTTTATCATCTGTCATCGGAAATCTCCCGATCTTCTAAAGGAACATTTGCTGCGGCATCAAAAGTAGATCTATTTGACGGCCAAAGCGCGTATGCTAGCGCAGCGGCAAACATGAGAACGAAGTAGAGAAGTCCCCAAGTTTGGGCAAAGCTTGATAGAGCGTGATAAGTCATAAACCCTATCTCCTATTGTGTAGGTCGTCGGCTTCGTATTTATCGAAATCGACTAGTGAACCCAGCATTTGCATATACGCGATTAAAGCGTCCATTTCCGTGACGTTTTCAGGATCACCATCAAACGCGCGAACAGCAACGGAACCTTCCCGGCCGGCTAAGTTTTCATAACGCTCGACCATTTCTTCCCAATCAGAATTAGGATCGGTTTGGACAATCAAATCAGATTTTGCAAACTCGACCATTTCATCTGTGTAGGGGACACCCAACGCTTTCATGGCTTTGATGTCCGCTTCAATATTTTCAAATTTCAATGGTCGACCAATCATGAATGCATAGGGAGGCATTACAGATTCTGGAACGACTGATCGCGGGTCTTTCATGTGGTCCATATGCCATGTGTCAGCATATTTTCCGCCCAGTCTTGCGAGGTCTGGCCCTGTGCGTTTAGACCCCCATTGGAACGGGTGATCATACATGCTTTCTGCCGCCAATGAGTAATGACCATAGCGTTCAACTTCATCTCGCAATGGGCGCACCATTTGTGAGTGGCAGACATAACAACCTTCTCTGATGTAAATATTGCGGCCTGCGAGTTCCAAAGGTGTGTAGGGGCGCATTCCTTCCACTTTTTCGATTGTGTTCTTCAAATAGAAGAGCGGAGCAATTTCGATTAATCCACCGATAGCAACAACAAACAAAATACCAATTGTCAGTATTGATGAATGCTTTTCAAGAAATGAGTGTTTGTTAAACAAAGACATGTTCCAAAGCTCCTATTCTGCAGGTTGCGCTGGAGCGCGTGTTGTAACAGGTTCATTGCTTAAGAGTTCTGCACGCTCCGCATCGCTGAGTTCGGAGAGGCGGGTGTCGCCGCGTGCTGTTCGCCATAAATTATATGCCATCACAATGGCACCGCCGAGGTAAAGAACACCACCAAGTGAGCGGATAATGTATGCGATATGTTTGGCTTCTACAGTTTCAACGAATGAGTATTCCAAGAAGCCGAATTCATTGTATGAACGCCACATTAGGCCTTCCATAATTCCTGCGACCCACATTGAGGTTATGTAGAGAACGATTCCTAAAGTCGCTGCCCAGAAATGCCATTCAACCATCGCTATGGAATACATACGTGGTCGTTTCCATAGATATTGAGTCATACAATAGAGGGCACCAAAGGATATGAACCCCACCCATCCAAGAGCACCTGAATGCACGTGTCCAATACCCCATTCGGTATAGTGGGAGAGTGAATTGACAGCACGCACAGACATTAATGGACCTTCAAAAGTCGACATTCCATAAAATGCTAATGATAGAACCATCATTCGAACTACAGGATCAGTTCTTAGCTTGTCCCATGCACCTGATAGCGTCATCAAACCATTGATCATTCCGCCCCATGACGGCATCCACAACATGAGTGAGAATGTCATGCCCAAGGTTTGTGCCCATTGAGGCAATGCCGTGTAATGGAGATGGTGTGGACCGGCCCAAATGTATATGAAAATCAAAGACCAAAAGTGAACGATTGAAAGGCGATAGGAATATACCGGACGATTTACGCGTTTGGGGATGAAGTAGTACATTATGGCAAGGAAGCCAGTGGTGAGAAAGAAACCAACAGCATTGTGTCCATACCACCACTGCGTCAGGGCATCTTGAACGCCAGCCATAGCTATATAGCTTTTTGAGCCAAATAAGCTTACGGGCAGGGTTAAATTGTTTACAATGTGAAGCATTGCAATTGTGACTATAAAAGAAAGGTAAAACCAGTTGGCAACGTAGATGTGTGGCTCTTTACGTTTCCAAATTGTACCAAGAAATACAAAAAGATACCCAACCCATACGATTGTCAGCCATAGGTCTGCATACCATTCAGGTTCTGCATATTCCTTTGATTGTGTGATCCCCATCAAATAACCGGTTGCGGCTATTACGATGAAAAGTTGATATCCCCAAAAAACAAACCAAGGCCACGCACCGCCAGCAAGTCGAGTGCGGCAGGTTCTTTGAACAACATAGAATGAACTTGATATGAGGACATTTCCTCCAAAAGCGAAGATCACGGCAGATGTGTGCAAAGGGCGTAGACGACCAAAGTTCGTGAAACCCCATTGGTCGAAGTAAAAGAGATTGGGGTAGGTCAATTGCAGGGCAATAATGACTCCGACGAGTAATCCAGCAATTCCCCAAAACATTGAAGCAAAGACACCGGCTTTTACGATACCGTCTTCATATTTTGTGGGATCAAATACTTGCTCGTCGTCGCGCCCAGCATACCAAAAGACTAGCGCTAACGTGCCGAGCACAAATCCTGCTGATAGAAGTCCAGCGTGAAAACCCATTCCTGGATCGACCGAGCGGGAAGCTACGTACAATGTGATGAAAGCAAGTAGGGTCGTAAAAATCCCTACACTCACAACACTAATATCGGGTCCATTTGCCCCTCGCAATTGCATATTCGTCACTTTTTGCCCCCTCGCATTGTAGCCATCTGGAGTTGCTTTTACCATATTTAAAATGGGGCTAAAAAACCACATAATAAATCCGTCTATTATTGTGAATGCGCTGGTTCTTTTAATTTTACAACGGCACATTTTGCCGCAATGACAGAAATCCAGATTTATTATAGGGTTTTTGAGCGTTCAGAATTATTGTCTAGGCGAAGAGGTATGTAAGATGTTGAATAAGTGGTATTTTATAAGTTTAGGAACTGCCACAGCACTTACCAGCATTGGGTTGGCTATGCGTTCTTGCGCTACAAATAAAGTGGATAACGTATTTGGCGCAACATGGTGTACACAGGATTTGAATGCAGTTACCCAAAGTACATTTTCTGTAAACGGTGCATTACACTGCGGCGGTTGTTACGTTGCCGCGTTGGGTTTAGTCATTGCCGGAGTATCAGTTTTTCAACTTTTGTTAGCGGTTATGAATTCGAACAAATGCTCAAAGAGAATTACAGCTTTCTCTTAGAATCGTAATTTCACAATATTGAGATTATGCGGTCTTGATTCTGTCAGCTGCCAGTTTTTGTACGGACCCAATATCCATTTTTCCTGACCCTAACAGTGGAATTTCATCTACTTTGAATACTTTCCGAGGTAGGGAAAGTTCGCTGACCCCGTGATTTTGAAACCAATGAAGTAAATCCATTCTATCTGCGTTATCATTCGTCGTAAGAAGTATAATTTGCTCGCCTTTGCGGGGATCTGGTAAAACCGCCGCAGCATGGTTGTGTTCTGGCCATACACTTTGAGCGCAATTTTCCACAACTGCCAACGACACCATTTCTCCACCAATTTTTGCAAATCTCTTGATGCGTCCACGTATTGTCAGAGCGCCGTCTTCGTCTTGACTAACAACGTCGCCGGTATCGTGCCATCCATCTTCGATTGGTTTTAGAACCATGGGATCATCTTCAGATAGATACCCAAGCATAACATTGGGCCCCTTCGCTTTCATTCGTCCCGCACCAACGATGCCGTCAACAGGCTCAAATTCGACCACAACACCAGGAAGAGGCCTTCCTACGGTGCCTGGTCTATTAAAATCTGGTTGGTTCACGGCAAGAACAGGAGCTGCTTCTGTCGCTCCATAGCCTTCGAGAATATCGACATTGAATTTCTTTTTGACGAAATCTCTAGTTTCTTTTTTGACGCTTTCAGCACCACAGACGACATATCGTAAACAACTTAATTCCTCATTGCCGGAGGCTCTGGCGTATTGGTTGAGAAAAGTGTCTGTTGCAAAAAGAATCGTAGCTTTAGTGTCAGCTATTCGCTTAGGGATTTCTTTCACTTGCAAAGGAGAGGGGTGAAGGACGACCTTCATTCCTGTAAGTAATCCTATCATGACCCCAGCTGTTAGTCCAAAACAGTGAAAAGTTGGAAGTGGATTATACATGATATCTTTAGGCGTGAGCATGCCTTCAACATGTTGAATAATTTGAAAAACATTAGACACTAGATTGGCATGTGAAAGAACAACTCCTTTGGGACTACCTTCAGTGCCTGATGTGAAAAGAGTTACAGCAGGAGAATCCCAATGCGCTTGTGAACGAAATAGCCAAGGTATGAATGGACCCAAACCACCTTTGATTTTGTCCATAAATGTAAGCGACTCTCTGACGTCTTCTAAGTAGATGAAATTGAGTTCATTCTTGAGTTCATCAACAAGGTTTTTGAGGTTTGCTTTTTCTACAAACTGATGTGCGGTAATGATGTTTGTTATATTTGCAGCTTTGCAAGCTGCTTTGATATTTGCACTTCCGGCGGTGAAGTTAAGCATAGCCGGTATGCGGCCATAAGCATTGAGAGAAAAGAAAGAGATGATAGAACCAGCTCCGGTAGGGAGCATGATTCCCATAGTTTCTTCTTTCATTCTTCCTTTAGTTAGTGCACTTCCAAGGGCAAAGCTTGCTCTGACAATTTCTGTATAACTGAGTTGTCTACCATCAGAGTCTTCAATGATAATTTTCTTTCCGCCGACTTTTGAACGAGCATCGAGTAATGCACCAAATATATTTTTCTGTGCTTTTCTAATGTCGAAAGACACATCTAGATTTGACATTTCCTACTCCCATCCGACGTTTTGATCACTTGTTGTGATACTTTTAAGGTATGGATACGAAATATTTTAACATGTCGACAAGCTCTAATTCATCACTATACTTGATCCTAATATAAATCAGGCCCATTTTCCGAACATGACAGAACTCTTCAACACGCTAAAAGATCGCCGCGCATCCAAACCAGACGTGCGCCATCCTGAAAAACAAAAGCGTCCCGATACGCCGGTTCTAAAAAAACCGGACTGGATCAGGGTGAAGGCACCTATGGGTGCTGAGTTTGCAAAAACTCAGAAGATCATGACTGAAGGTAACCTCACAACTGTTTGTGAAGAAGCGGGATGCCCCAATATAGGGGAATGTTGGACTAAAAAACACGCAACAATGATGATTATGGGGGACACATGTACACGCGCGTGTGCCTTTTGTAATGTTCGTACGGGTAAACCAAATCCATTAGATGCAGATGAACCTCGTAGAGTGGGTCTGGCCGTTGCAGAAATGGGACTTGAGCACGTCGTTATTACATCAGTTGATCGTGATGATTTAGAAGATGGTGGAGCTGCTCATTTTGCTGAAACGATTCGTTCGATTCGTGAACAAGCCCCCAATGCCACCATTGAGATACTGACGCCTGATTTTTTACGAAAAGGTGACGTTGCCAATATCGTCATTGATGCAAAACCAGATGTTTTTAACCATAATCTAGAAACTGTTCCGCGGCTGTACTTATCCATTCGCCCCGGTTCACGCTACTATCATTCTCTTAAATTGCTCGATCAGGTGAAACAACGCGATCCAAACCAGTTTACGAAATCTGGTATAATGGTTGGCTTGGGTGAAACCAAAGAAGAAGTTATGCAGGTGATGGATGATATGCGTTCTGCAGGAATTGATTTTTTGACAATTGGTCAATATTTGCAGCCAACACGAAAACATGCTGCGATCGACAGGTTTGTAACGCCAGAAGAATTCAAAACATACGAGACGATTGCTCGCTCAAAAGGCTTTCTCATGGTGTCAGCAAGCCCTCTGACGCGTTCTTCGTATCATGCCGGAGAAGATTTCGCGCAATTGAGAGAAGCTCGAGAAAAAATGAACGCCAAAAAATAAGATATGACGGTTGTTACTAAATCTATCGTCGTACCATATCGGGCCGAGCAAATGCTTGAATTGGTTTCTGATGTAAAAAGTTATCCAGAATTCATACCTTGGATAAGATCATTAAAAGTTGTGTCAGAGGCCGATTCAGAAGCTGGATGGGAAGGCAGAGCAACAGCCGCTGTTGGGTTTAAAGGGTTTTCGGAAACATTCACAACCGACGTTAAAAAGAGCCTATTGGAAAATAAAGTCAATGTTCAACTCGTCAAAGGGCCGTTCAAATATCTTGAAAATAGCTGGCAATTTTCTGACCATGAAAAAGGCTGCGAAGTTGATTTTAAAATTAGATTTGAGTTTTCCAACTTTCTCCTACACGCATTAATGAAGGCTAATTTCAATAGGGCGGTTACCGTTTTAATGGATGTCTTCATAGAAGAAGCAAGAAAACGTTATTCCGAGTGACTTTTACTGAGCAAGCCGCATCAAAAGCTCAAGCGCTACTTCCATAGATTTGCGACGGACATTGGAACGACCGATATCACCAAAATGACATGCTTCATGCAACGTTTCTCTATCTCGGCGTTTGGCGGCAATGTGTACTAATCCGACAGGTTTCATTGGAGTTTGGCCGCCAGGACCAGCAATTCCTGTGATTGCAACTGTTAAGGAAGCTCTAGAATGTTCCATTGCACCTTCTGCCATAGCTATTGCTGTTGGTTCAGATACGGCTCCAAAGTCAGCTAAAATATCACCCGATACGCCCAACATATCTTGTTTTGCGCGGTTCGTATAAACCACAAAACCGCGTTCGAGAGTTTGAGATGAGCCGGGAATTTCAGTTATTAGTCCAGCAAGAAGTCCCCCTGTACAACTCTCTGCAGTAGCTAGAGTTAATTTTTGAGTTTGGGCTGCTCTTAAGAATTTACGAGCTTCTTCAATCAATTGGTTGTCAAACATAAAAACACCCTAATGTTATTGAATTATAGGTTATTCACTTGAAACAAGTAAAACGCTTGCTTGAGCAGCAATACCTTCTTTTCGTCCGGTAAATCCTAATTTTTCCGTGGTCGTAGCTTTAACACTTACGCGATCTAATGGAATACCCAATATTTTAGATGTAATATCGCGCATTTTCATGCTGTGTGGTTTTATTTTGGGAGCTTCGCAAATAATTGTTATATCTGCATTTGCAATCATAAACCCTTTTGAGTCTGCCAGGTCAACGGCATGCTTCAAAAACACTTTTGATGCAGCACCTTTCCATTTCACATCACTTGGTGGAAAATGTGTTCCGATGTCTCCTTCGGCTAGCGCGCCATATATTGCATCTGTTAATGCGTGCCACGCAACATCGGCATCAGAGTGTCCTTTAAGAGATGCTGAATGGGGGATTTCTAGACCGCATAGAGTGACAGATTGACCGTCTTCAAAAGCATGAACGTCATAGCCGTTTCCTATTCTAGGAAGAATATTCTTAATCTCTAAGCTGTTTTGAAGTAGTTTTTCAGCCATCTCAAAGTCCTCTGGCAGCGTTATTTTTACTAAGCTATTTTCACCCTGAATAAGCGCGATATCGGCACCCAATGATTCAACTGCCTCCAAATCATCTACAAATTGCGATGATTTTCCATTCTGCGCTTGCCAGATAGCATTGAATCGAAAAGCTTGAGGAGTCTGGATGCGACGCACAGGGGATCTGTCCAATGTTTCAAGTTTTCCATCGGTGCCTACTTTTTTTATAGAATCCATCATTTGAAGTGCTGGAGCAGCAGCTTGATAATCAATCAAAGCCTCAAACAGTGAGTCTATAATCTTTAAACTCACACCTGGTCTGGCAGCATCGTGAATTAGAACAATGTCTGGAGAGTTGGGTTTAATGTGCTTAAGTGCATTCCTGACACTATCCGCTCGCTCTTTGCCGCCTAGAACAATAGAAATGTTATTATATGGTTGGCAAATTTCTTTAGCTGTTTGCAGGTATTCTTCGGAAATAACGACAACAATCTCGTCAAATTTTCCGCATTCTGAAAAAGTTTTAAGACTCCAATCAAGGACTGGGCGTCCGTTGAGCATCGCAAACTGTTTGGGTGTAGAAAGGCCGGAGCGGGAGCCAGTGCCAGCTGCGACGATAATTGCTGTATTATGTGACATCTCGGTGACTGCCTCTATATTAATCATCAAGCTGCGCTAAATGGCCTTGATAGATTGCTATATGCATATAAAATGCACAATAATTAGGCTATGTAAGCCGTTTTGGAATTTGTAATGATATCTGTTGGCGATGTAGAAATTAATGACGCGGTTTTTTTAGCTCCGATGTCAGGAGCTACCGATGCGCCGTTTCGTCGCCAAGCGTCAAGGTTTGGTGCTCCTGTCGTTATAACTGAAATGATAGCAGGTTCAGAATTGGCTACAGGTCGTCAAGACATGGTTTGGCGAATAACGAAACCTGAAAACACTTTTCCCTTCGTTGTGCAATTGGCAGGTCGAGACCCTAAATGGATGTATGAAGCGGCTAGAATAAGCGCTTCAGCAGGTGCAGACATAATCGATATCAATATGGGTTGTCCATCGCGGCAGGTAACAGGCGGTCAGTCTGGCGCGGCTTTGATGCGAGATCTTGATTTGGCGCGTGAACTAATCATTGCGGCACGTGAAGGTGGTGGACTACCCGTGAGTGTGAAAATGCGTCTGGGGTGGGACGATGACACCTTAAATGCTCCAGCCTTGGCCAAAATATGCGAAGAGGAACACGTTAAACTTATCACAGTGCATGGTCGTACGCGATGTCAGTTTTATACTGGGAAAGCTGACTGGAATAAAGTAAAAGACGTTAAATTAGCATCGAATTTGCCGCTTATCGTGAATGGTGACATAGATTCATCTAAAACAGCCAAACAAGCTATTTTATTATCACAAGCCGATGGTGTGATGATTGGAAGAGCAGCTTTGGGACGGCCTTGGTTGCTTGGTAAAATAGCTGCTGACTTGGCTAACCGTCCCTACATTGAGCCAACTTGGTCTGAAAAATTGAGTTCTTTATGTGAACAAGTGTCTGATAGTGTTTTGCTTTATGGAGACCGATTAGGTGTTAGAGTTTTTAGAAAGCACCTCGCGGCTTTTATAGATTATTCTAGAGAAATTCGACTAAACACTGAAGATAGAAATGAGCTTAGGGGACGGTTTTGCCGCATCAGCTCAGAAAATGATGTCATTTCAGCAATTACGTCTTTGGAAGCTCCTCAAACTGCCATTTGTAGAACTGAGGAGCTTGTTTAATGTCAACTAAAATGACCTTATCTGAACAAATACTTGATACGCTTCCTGTAGCTGCGCTCAGTGTAAATTTAGATGGTATCATTGAATTTGCCAACCCTATGGCAGAAACTCTGCTTTGCCAAAGCATTGCACTTCTTAAAGGCAATCCTCTTGAAAAATTAACTGCAAAAGATTCTGCGATAGTTGATTTGATTCATAGAGCTGCGAAAGATGGAGGAACTGTATTTGCTAGAAACATCGTATTATCAGGCCCATTTATCTCACCAATTCATATTGATGCGACTGCCGCTCTGTCTCAAAACGAAGATATTATTGCGGTAAGCCTTTCACCAACAGCCCATCAAGCGGATCATGAATCAAAAAGTCAATCAGCCGCTATGGCTGAGGTAGCTAGAATACTGGGACACGAAGTCAAAAACCCTCTTGCTGGTATAGTGGGTGCCGCGCAATTACTCGCGCGTCAGGCTCGCAATGATCAAATGTCTATGCTGACTTTAATTAAGGAAGAGGGCGCTAGGATAGGGCGCCTTGTTGATCGATTCGCTGCATTTGAAACGTTTTTCAGACCTCGGCCTACCATGACGAATATTCACCAAGTTCTAGATAGAATTATGGAAATGTCATCTGCAAGTTTTGCGGAGAATGTAAAACTAACTTTCAGATTTGACCCGTCATTGCCCGATATTTTCGTTGACCCAGACCATATACATGAAGCTTGTTTGAACCTCGTCAAAAATGCTGCTGAAGCCATCACAGACACTAGGGACAATGGTCATATTCACATAGAGACTCGATATCGTGCGGGCGTGAGTATGCGTCATGGAAAAGGGGAAAAAATCACCCGGTCAGGTGCTATAGAAGTTTCGATCAAAGACAATGGCCCCGGTGTACCAAAATCTGTCGCGGATAAAATTTTCACCCCATTTTTCTCAACTAAACAATCAGGCGAAGGGATAGGCCTGACAGTTGTTGCTGAAATTATATCAGCTCATGGCGGATTTGTAGAACTTGACAATTCTTCTACAGGAGCATGCTTTAAGCTGTTGCTGCCTATAACAAAATCAAAAACATAAAGGTAAATCATAGTGAGTGGTCCTACAGTATTAGTCGCAGATGACGACTCGAGCGTACGTTTAGTTGTCAGCCAAACCCTCGCTCAAGAAGGGTATCACGTTAGATCGACAAACACAGCGTCAACACTGTGGAAGTGGATTGAGGCAGGAGAAGGAGATTTGTTAATTACAGATGTCTATATGCCTGATGAATCAATCTTCGATATAATGCCGAAAATCCGCCAAGAGCGGCCTGAATTGCCTATTATCGTTATAAGCGGACAAAGCACCGTATTAACAGCAACAATGGCATCTGATCATGGCGTTTACGATTATATGCCAAAGCCATTTGATATTGATGTATTGGCAGATTCTGTAAAACGCGCGCTTCAAAAGCGGTCATTGAAAGGAATTGAACCCGCTAGCCGGAAGGCAGAAAAAGACGAAGCACTTCCATTAATTGGGCGCTCTACACCTATGCAAAACGTGTATCGTGTAATTGCGCGGGTGATGAATACAGATTTAACGGTGTTGATTGAAGGTGAAAGTGGCACTGGTAAAGACCTTTGTGCAAGTGCCATCCATGACCTTGGAAAAAGAAAGTCTGGTCCTTTCGTTGCGGTTAGTCTCGCCGCTTTACAAAAAGAACAAGTTGAAGCTGATCTTTTTGGTGTAAATATTGATGGTGAGGCATCTTCTCCCGGACGTGTCGGCGAAGCAAACGGTGGAACACTATATCTCGACGAGGTAGGTGATATGCCATTGGAAGCTCAAACCCGATTGCTCAGATTTTTACAAGATGGACAATACTCCTCACATGGCGGTGGTCCTGTTCGACAATCAGATGCAAGAATCATTGCGTCAACAAAGCACGATCTTCGCAATCTTGTAGAACAAGGGTTATTTCGTGAAGACCTGTATTACAGGCTAAATGTTGTCTCTCTATCTCTTCCACCTCTTCGTGAAAGAAAGGAAGACATTTTAGAGCTTGCTGCTGCGTTCTTAGTGCGCGCAAAAAGAGAAGGTTTACCAGAAAAGCAACTTGATAAATCTGCGTATGACCTTTTGTCAGCCTATGATTGGCCTGGTAACGTCCGAGAATTGGAAAACCTGATCCGCCGCCTTGCTGCTTTGAGTCCGGAACCAGTAATATCCGCCCGGGAAATTGAACGAGAAATGCGTTCTGGAACAAAACCAGAGACAAAAACGGATGCATTTGAGGCAGAGGTAGAGGCGTTATTGTCTAGACATTTCATGGCAAGGCTAAGTATTGCAAATGAATCTGAAGGTACGATTTATCAAAATGTAATTGAGCAAGTTGAACGTCCTCTTTTGAAGTTGGCGCTTGCTGCAACGAATGGAAATAAGGTTCGCGCTGCTTCATTACTTGGATTAAACAGGAACACTTTAAGATCTAAAATCAATAGCTTAGAGATTTCTGATGAGGAATAATCGAAGATAATTAAAACTTTCTGCGTGTGCACTTAAATGTGTTCACGCAGATAAGTGTTTACGAATTCGTGTGTTGCGTTTATGTATCAGTGTGTCTCAGTTGCGACACGTAGTTTAGTAAGCATAAATGCGAACCCCTAGAATAAAACTCATATCTCCAACAAATTATGGTCCTGTAGGGACTGCTGTGCTGCGTGCACTATTTGCGATTTCTGCAATCGTAGCTACTTTCGCGACATACCTATCTGTTGCTGATGTCGGGAACACATCTACGGCCGGCAGCCCCATGATGACATGGCTTCTTGTGGCCAATCTGTTCATTATCTTGATACTTGCTGCTGCATTAATGGCGAGGATCTATCGACTTTTTCGAGAGAATAGAAGCACCCAAGGTGGCGCCAGACTTCGACTAAGAATTATTGCATTGTTCGGGCTGGCTGCAATGGTTCCTACGATAATCGCAGCGTTACTTGGGACACTAATAAACAGAAGTGTCGAGAATTGGTTCTCTGAAAGAGTATACGCTGTAATCGAAAATGCTTCCGATGCTGCAAATGCTTCCTTTACAGCGGTCATAAGTGATGTGCGGAGTAATGTAACTGAGGCGGCAAAAGACTTAAATGATGCGTCAGTGGTAGCTGCGTTTACGGAAGCTCCTTTGCAGTTCAAAGAATTTTTGACAGCGGAATCTCAATTGAGAAATCTTCCTGTACTTGCCATTTACAATTCTCAGAAGGAAATAGTGTTTTCAACGCAAAATGACACACCTCTGACAATAGGGCCGATGTCCGAGCTAAACTGGATTGCCGCAAAAAATGGCAAAGACGCAGTGAGTGTTTCAGAAGACTTTGTAGTGAGTACGCTTACACGGCTTACAGCTTATCCAAATGCTTACTTATATAGCGCGAGCCAAGGTCCGATTTCGGTCGGTAAACAACTAAAAGCAACACAAGCAGGTTTAGAAGAATATCGGGCTGCGGGACTTCGAAAAGATAGTTTAAGAACAGTTTTTGTGCTGTCTTACATCGAGTCAGCTTTACTCGTCCTTTTAGGCACAGCTTGGTTGGGTATGTATGCCGCTGGGCAAATTGCAACCCCAATCGGAGATTTAGCAGCAGCAGCTAGGTCAGTACGAGACGGTGATCTATCGGTCCGATTGGATCGTCCTAAAGGTCGAGACGAAATTGACGACCTTTCTCAAGCGTTCAACCAGATGACTATGCGTTTATCACGCCAAAGAAGAGATCTAGACTCTGCTAGGCTAGAAGCAGAAGGGCGTTCTGAATTTATTGAGACGGTGTTATCGGGTGTTGAAGCAGGCGTTATACGCGTTGACCCGCTCTTTAAAATAACACTCGCCAATGCGTCAGCCGGTAGATTATTAGAGCTATCGTCTGAAATGCTTCAGGGCGCTCTATTACATGAAGTCGCACCGGAATTCTTATCTGCCCTCCGCAAAGCTGTAGAATCTAGTGAAGCAATAGGATCTAATATTCAGATTACATCTGGTCGAGGAACTAGAGATATTCACGTTCGAATTTCTCCTGAAGCTGAAATGAGTGGCTTTGTCGTTACATTCCATGATACGACCAGATTGGTCGCTGGGCAAAGGCAAGCAGCATGGAAAGATGTAGCTCGCAGAATTGCGCATGAAATTAGAAATCCGCTAACACCGATACAGCTATCTGCCGAACGGATACAAAGGCGTTTTGGCAAACAAATTACTATAGATAAGGACACTTTTGATAGCTGTACTGACACGATCTTGCGTCAAGTTGGAGATATTGGTCGCATGGTTGAAGAATTTTCTTCTTTTGCACGTATGCCAAAACCGACTTTAGCTCCGTTTGACTTGAATGAGCTTGTTCAAAATATTGCATTTGCACAACGTTTGGCGTCACCAACAGTTGCTATTGTTGCTACAGTTCCAGAACAAAAAAGCATGATGACAGGCGATGAACGTCTGCTTGGTCAAGCGCTAACAAACATAATCAAAAATGCACGTGAATCTGTCGAACGGCACATACTCACGGGTGAGATTAAAGTTGGTTCTGTTTCTATAAATCTGGAAGTTATGTCTGAAAAAGCAATTTTAACTGTTCGAGATACTGGGGTTGGGTTTCCCGTTGAGGACAGAAGCCGCTTGTTGGAGCCATATGTAACAACACGCGAGACTGGAGTTGGTCTCGGTTTGGCGATTGTAAGTCGTATTGTCGAAGATCATGGCGGCGAAATAACCCTAGGGGATAATGAATTAGCGGAATCTGGCGCACGTGTGAATATCAGTTTGCCACTTACCGTACTTAATGAAGATGAGGAATTACCCCCCTCAAGTGAAGGAGTAGCATGATGGCGTTTGAAATCTTAGTGGTTGATGACGAAACGGATATTCGAGAGCTAGTCGGTGGTATTCTAGAAGATGAAGGCTACAAAGTCCGTACTGCTGCTGATGCAAAGCAGTCTATGGATGCAGTTAGAGAACGTGCACCAAATCTTGTGCTACTAGACGTCTGGCTAAAGGGGTCAGAATTTGATGGTTTGGAAATTCTTTCAATGCTGAAAGAATTAGATCCCAATATGCCGATAATCATTATGTCAGGGCATGGAACTGTTGAAACTGCGGTTACAGCAATTCGAAATGGGGCATATGATTATTTAGAAAAGCCATTCAACTCAGACAAATTATTGGTGCTAGTACAAAGAGCTCTAGAAGCAGCTCAATTGCGCAGAGAAAATACACGACTTAAATCACAAACAGCCATAAGCGATCAATTGATAGGTGACAGTCAGGCAACGCAACAATTAAGAGCTGCGATAGCCAAAGTTTCACCTGCCAATAGTCGTGTCCTTATTTCAGGTCCTCCCGGTGTAGGAAAAGAACTCGTGGCTAGGATGATACATGCTAATTCTTCAAGAAATGATGGTCCATTTGTCGTTGTGAATGCAGCAACTATTGCACCTGAACGCATGGAAATGGAGTTGTTTGGAGAAGAGGATCAAACCGGACGACCAAGAAAAATAGGTCTGTTTGAACAGGCACACAACGGAACTCTGCTTTTAGATGAAGTTGCGGATATGCCGGCAGGAACTCAATCAAAAATACTTAGAGTTTTAATAGATCAGCGATTTAAGCGAGAAAATGGGAATTCCGACGTAAAAGTCGATGTCCGAGTGATTTCTTCGACAGCCCGTAATCTTCAAGATGAAATATCTGTGGGACGGTTTAGGGAAGATCTTTATTATCGCCTTAGTGTGGTGCCAATAAATGTGCCTTCTCTTGAGAGTCGTCGTGAGGATATTGCTGATTTAGCAGTTTTCTTTGCTAAGCGTATTGGTGAATCTTCTGGACTGCCTGCTAGAAGTTTCTCTGAAGAAGCCTTAGCTGTACTTCAATCATCAGAATGGCCTGGAAATGTACGCCAACTAAGAAATGTGGTTGAACGTATTTTGATACTTGCAGGTGGGGATTCTTCCCAGCAAATAATGCCTGACCATCTTCCAATTGATAGAAGTGGTGATGGAAGCAACACAGCTTCCATGGATACCATTTCTCTACCTCTTCGGGAAGCTCGAGAAAAATTCGAACGAGAATATCTTACGCTACAAATTACGCGTTTCGGCGGAAATATCTCTCGAACAGCAGCTTTTATTGGTATGGAGAGATCTGCTCTGCATCGCAAACTAAAAGCTTTGGGTGTAGATACATCTTCAGAGAAGCTTTAACACTTCAGTGTTGGATAGAAAAACATGCGAATTATCATTTGTGGAGCTGGGCGCGTCGGTCAAGGTATAGCCGAAAGGCTCTCTTTGGATCATGACGTGACAATGATCGACGCCGATGCAAAGCTTCTAGAGCAGGTTGGAACGCGCTTTGATGTTCGAACAACTATTGGGCATGCTGCATCTCCAGCTATCTTGGCGGAAGCTGGCGCTGACAACGCAGAAATGATTATTGCGGTAACATATTCAGATGAAGTCAATATGGTAACGTGCCAAGTGGCACATTCGCTTTTTAAAGTTACGACCAAAATTGCAAGAATTCGAAGTCAGGCATATACGCATCCCGCATATTCAGACTTATTTACTCGCGATAACTTGCCAATTGATATGCATATATCGCCGGAATCAGAAGTAAGTGAGTCCATTTTGCAAGGGCTTATGACGCCTGGTGCTTTTCTTTCCGCAGATATGGGAATTTTAAGCTCAAGCGAAGGCGGCGTAGTCAAGCTCCTCGGTGTTGAAATCACCGATAAAAACTCTCCAATGCATGAAGTACGTCTGGAGGATGTATATGAGTTATGTCCAGACAGCGGTGCGCACATTGTTGGAATTGGCCGAGACAAAAGATTATTTGCACCAAAAGACAATCATAAAATAAAGCTAGGTGATCGTATCTATTGGATCATCCCAACGGACAAAATTGAACATATGTTTGATATTCTTGGCTTGTCTGAAGGGCAAAGCCGACATGTTGTCGTTGTTGGTGGTGGTCATATCGGCCTAAATGTAGCCAAACAATTGGAAAAAACGCACAAGAGAGACACGAAGAATGGTCGGCTAAAACACACGGTTAAAGTGCGTTTGATAGAAAAAGATAATGAGCGAGCAAACCATGCTGCTGAAGCATTGGAAAGAACAATTGTGCTGCATGGAGATGGCTTGGATCCAGAATTACTCGAAGAAGCTGGTGTGTCAAATGCTGATTTAGTCGTTGGCCTTACCAATGATGATAAAACAAACCTTCTTTTAGGTGCGCTTGCTAAAAATATCGGTGCGAAGAAGGTTGTTTCTCTCGTAAATGAAGCTGACTTGGCAAACATCAAATCTAATGTCGGTATCGATGTCTTGATAGATCCAAGGTCGATCACTGTTTCGAAAATTCTTTTGAAATTGAGACAAGGACGATTGTCAAATCTCAAATCACTTGAAAATGGTGCTGCTGAAGTTGTTGAAGGTATAGTTAAAGAAACGGCACCTTTAGTGGGTATGAGTTTAGTTGCCGAGGAATTGCCCGAAGGCATTTCTGCTGGTGCACTTATTCGAGACGGCAAGCCAATAGACCTATCTAACCGCGTAAAGGTTCAAGATACGGTTATTCTTTTTGCAGAAAAAGAAATGGCCCGAAAAGTCGATCAACTTTTCCGCGTTAAGCTTGAATATTACTAGGCTCTAGGGAAGGGAAGACAATATTGAACCTTTCAAGTGTTCTCAAGCATCTTGGGCTAACAGCTATCGTCATAGGTGCCTGTGCGTTGCTATGTGGATTGTTCGCATCCATCTCAGGTGATGCTTCATCAGCGCGTGGTTTTCTGTTTTCTGGAGTTCTCGGTACTTTTTTAGGCGGGTCATTTCTAATATTATTGTGGGATGTTCCTGCCAAAACCGGAGCAAGGGAAGGTCTTCTATTCGTACTTGGTTTTTGGTTTTTGATGCCGCTTATAGCCGCTCCTCCTTTCTGGGCGTCGGGTGTTTCTAATTCATGGATCGAAGCAAGTTTTGAAGCCGTCTCCAATCTAACGACCACAGGAACAACCGCTGGAGAAGCTGTTCAACCTGATTCAATACGCTACTGGCGCGCTATTTTGCAGTTTATCGGCGGTGTATTGGGGGTGGTTATGGCAGTTATCGTACTAGCTGCCTTAAATTTGTCTGGTCCTGGCGTGCACAGGTCGCATCTCTTAACGCTAACTAGAGATGACCTATTCGGGCGTATTGGTAGAATTACGGCGACAGTAGCA
This sequence comes from Hirschia sp., assembly GCF_058892565.1. Taxonomy (NCBI): domain Bacteria; kingdom Pseudomonadati; phylum Pseudomonadota; class Alphaproteobacteria; order Hyphomonadales; family Hyphomonadaceae; genus Hirschia; species Hirschia sp. The sequence continues at coordinate 39,944 of NZ_JBZXVU010000004.1, forward strand.
CTGGTTTATGGGATAGCTGCTATAATTGGGACATTCGCCATTGTGTTGGCAGGCGCTGAATTTATTGATGCTTTCACACGTAGCCTAGCAGCGATATCAACCAGCGCGACTTTGAGTGGAGCAGCTGGTGCTTACGCATATTCTCCCGCAGCGGCGGCTGTCATAACGCTTTTACTTTTCATCGGTGCAACAAATATCGCTCTTCACGCGGATATTTTGAGGCAAAGCAGTTGGAGAGTTTACCTAAGAGATACCGAAACGCAGATTCTAATACTTGGCGTACTGGCCTTTGTATTGCTCATGGCTATCTCAAAACAGAAGTTTGATTTTCGTTTCATCTCTGAGGCGCTTTCTTTTGTGTCTACTTCGGGAATGAATGTAACGGGAAGTGAGAAAGTTCTTGATATCCTACCACAACCTATTCCTGATGTTTTTGTCTTTGTAGGTGCTGCAGCTCTTTCGACAGCTGGCGGTTTAAAAATGACACGTGTATTGGTTTTATTTAGTCGTGCGCTTACTGAGTTCAAAAGGTTATCATTTGAACATTCTACAGCAAAACTTAAGTTCCAAGGGCGGACACGTGCAGATGCCATTGTTGTCGGCGTATGGGTTTATTTAATAGCCTATCTTGGTGCCGCAATTATTCTAGGCATGTTGCTGGCATTGACTGGATTGAATGTCGAAAATGCTTTTCGGGGTGCTATTGGCGCGATCGCAAATGCTGGTCCGCTTATGGATGCAGCTGTCGTGGACCAATCCCCCAGTTCTACATCACTCTTTGTCCTTGCCATTGGGTGTATATTAGGGCGTATTGAAGTCTTAGCGCTGGCACCATTGTTTTCTAGTGATTTTTGGCGCAAATAGTACTAGATAAACTTTTTACGAATCAAAACTCAGTTTGTCGCAACGTTAAACCAAGACCCAAAACGGAAAATTAATAACAAAGTCCCGAAAAGAGGCTCATAATAAAATGTCATCCGATAAAAAACAAAACCTTCAAGACACCTTCCTAAACGCTGTACGTAAAGACAAAGTCCAATTGACTATATTCCTTATGAATGGGGTCAAGCTTCAGGGCGTCGTCACATGGTTTGATAACTTTTGTGTGTTACTAAAAGGCGATGGTAGACCGCCACAACTTGTTTACAAACACGCTATTTCGACAATTGCACCAAATAGTCCGGTAAAATTATTTACTGGTGATGATGGCTCTTCCGACGAAGCGTGAATACATCCAATTTAATAGATATCTCGGTGCCAACTCAAATAGCTGGAATAGTCATTCCAGCACTATTTGATGCTCCAATCTATGATCAATCACGGATCGAAGAAACTCAAGGCCTCGTTGAAGCCTTAGGTGTAGAATTGGGCTTTACTGATGCTGTCCGCATTAGAAAGCCCAATGCTGCTAAACTATTTGGTGCCGGTCAATTAGATCTCATCAGTGAGAGGCTAGATGATTGCGAAGGCAATTTACTCGTCGTTGATTGCTCGCTTTCCCCCATTCAACAGCGAAACCTCGAAAACACTTTGAATGTTAAAGTAATGGATCGAACCGGCCTTATACTTGAAATATTCGGAGTGAGAGCACGTTCTGCTGAAGGGCGATTGCAAGTAGAAATGGCGCGTCAATTATATGAACGCTCTAGGCTAGTAAGAACCTGGACACACTTGGAACGCCAAAGAGGTGGAACAGGCTTTCTAGCGGGTCCGGGTGAAAGCCAATTGGAAGCTGACCGACGGATGTTGGACGGCAGAATCGCAAAACTAAAATCTGACCTTGAAGCTGTTCGTCGGACGAGGCGACTTCAAAGGGCTGGGCGTAAACGTCGCGGCGCGCCAATAGTTGCACTTGCTGGTTATACGAATGCGGGAAAATCTACTCTGTTTAACTCACTAACACATTCGAGTGTATTTGCAGCTGATATGCCATTTGCAACCCTTGATCCAACTGCACGTGATGTTGAGTTGAGCAGTGGCAAAAAAATTTCAATGATTGATACGGTTGGTTTTATTACCGACCTCCCAACTCACCTGATCGAAAGCTTTAGAGCAACAATTGAAGAAGCTATTGAAGCGGATTTATTATTGCACGTAAGAGATATCAGTCATCCTGAAACTGACAGGCAGTCTAGTGATGTAAATGATGTTCTTACGAAACTAGAACAAGATTTGAATGCTGACCGTCCTCCAGTGATTGAGGTGTGGAATAAATCAGACGCTTTGAGCGATGATGTGCTGACCGCATTAAAGACAACTGCGGAAAATCGAGATGATATCGTTTTGACCTCGGCGACGACAGGTGAGGGCTTAGTTGATCTCATGCAAATGGTGCAAGACAAGCTATTTGCTTCAACGCGTGAATTTGAGCTGAAGATTGAACCAAAATATGGGCGTGCGCGTTCTTGGCTTCATCAAAATTGTGATATTTCCAATGAAACGGTTGATGAGAATGGAAATGTTATTATCCGTGTGCAGTTGTCTGTTCGTGAACTCAATGAATTTGCGCATGAGCATCCAGACTTGGATATGAATTTAGTTATATTATCATCAAAATCCTAAAAGGTGATGAGGTCATGATGTTTATTTGGTCTCAGTAGCCTTTACATGCTGCCAGAGGTCAGATTGGGCAGATAGACTGAGTTGTGAAAAGTCGGAGCCTAATTCTCTTGCACGTTCTTCCATTGCTTGAAAGCGGCTTACAAATTTAGCATTTGCTGCCCGAAGTGCGCTTTCTGGATCAACATTATGCTTTCGGGCAAGATTGGCCACAACAAGGAGTATATCACCCATTTCCTCTTCTACATGGGCTTGATCATTTTGTGTGGCAGCTTCTTCAAGTTCCCTCAATTCTTCTCGAAGTTTATCTGTAACTTCTTTTGCAGATGGCCAGTCAAATCCCACTCTAGCAGCCCGTTTTAAAAGTTTCTCAGCCCTTGTCAGGGATGGTAACGCATACGCTACGCCATCAAGTGCAGAAACTGGAGTTTTATCATCTGATTTGTTTTCACGTTCTTTAGCTTTCAACTCTTCCCAATGACTTGTTTGGGCGTCAGAGTTTTCAATTTCGACACTCCCGAAAACGTGTGGATGACGGTGAACCATTTTATTGACGATGGAACGCGCAACATCTTGAATATCAAATTCACCCTGATCTTTTGCGATTTGACTTTGGAAAACCACTTGAAGAAATAAATCGCCTAACTCATCCCGAAGTTCCTGCATGTCATTTCTATTGACAGCTTCAGCAACTTCATAGGCTTCTTCAATTGTATAAGGAACAATAGATTCAAAAGTTTGCTCCAAATCCCACGGGCAGCCGGTTTCTTTATCGCGAAGTCTTTCCATTAGTCTAATGAGATCGGAAATCGCATCTTCAGAAGAGATAAATGAGCGGTCTTTGGTCTGATCCATTGAGAATGTTCACCTGATACTGATATTTGAAAGCAAGCTTGATATGAGCTCGGGTTTAAATTGAATGATCCTGAAAGCTAGCGCTTTTAATCAATGCGAATACATTCATTCCAGCTTTTAATCCAAGGTTAATTAAAGAAGCACGCGTTATCCTAGATTTCAAAGAATGACCATTTACATCAAGCACAACTTCACCAAAGGGACTAGTTTCTTCTAATTCGAACGATCTAACGACACATGGAATGATATTTTTAAAGCTCGTATTTTGGGGATAAATTGTAGCAATACCAACATCCTGCATACGAATTTTGATAGCGATTTTCTGATCAACCTTTAAAGGAAAACGTTGAGGTAGAAACAATTGCTGCCCTAATACATCTATTTCAGCAAGCATCATCTCTTTGTCGATGTTTTTGACAACGCCTACAAATAAAGAAGAATCTGATTGCGTAAAAATTTGAAGGTCTTCCAAAGGTTTTTCAACGAAAACTTCTTGAGTTTTACCAAAAGCAATTTTCCTACCTTCAGATATGATTAAAGTAGAACCTGTAAGGCGCAAAACTTCTTCGATATCGTGGCTGACTAATATTATAGGAATGGAAAAATTAGACTGAAGGCTCTCTAAGTACGGAAGAATCTCAGTTTTTCTCTCCCTATCAAGTCCCGTAAGTGGTTCATCCAATAGTAAAAGTGATGGGCGTGAAAGCAATGTTCTACCCAAAACAATTCTTTGCTTTTCCCCTCCAGATAATTCTCTGCTGGTCTTATTCAGCAATGATGACAAATTGAGGTTTTCGATGACTGAATCTAGAGAGAGTTGAGAATTCTGGTGTTTGCTTCGTTTGTCGGCATATTTCAGGTTTTCAATAGGTGAAAGGTGAGGAAATAGCCTTCCATCTTGAAATAGATACCCTATTTGTCGTTTATGCGTTGCTTCATCGATTTTCTGTTTGCGATCATACCAAACAGTTTCTATTCCGCTGCCATCGCTGGATCGTATTGAGCCGTTATCAGGCGTTTCCAAACCTGAAATCATTCGAAGCAGGGAACTTTTTCCCGAACCACTCGCACCAAATATTGCGACAGGTGCCTCAAACGAAAATTCTTGAGAAATTTCTATATTGAAATTTTCCCATTTCTTTTCAATGTCCAAATAAAGCCGATTAGCCGACATTTAGTCGAAACCTTTTATTGAGAGTGTATACGCCCAAAAGAATAGCGAACGACATGAGAAGAAGGAATGCAGACCACAAATGGGCTTGAGCATACTCAAGTGTTTCAACATGCTCATATATAGCAATTGAAATAACTTTGGTTTCGTTGGGGATATTACCGCCAACCATAAGCACAATGCCAAATTCACCAATGGTGTGGGCAAATGTTAGAACCATAGCTGATATAAACCCTCGCAATGACATCGGAATGATAACACTCACAAACGCATCTAAGGGTGTCGCTCCCAATGACTGAGCTGCTTCATATTCTTTTCTGCCGACAACTTCAAAAGCAGATTGAAGAGGTTGGACCATAAATGGTAAAGAGTAGACGAGGGAAGCTAAGACAAGCCCATTGAATGAAAACGTAAGTGTCTCGCCCGTTATTGTCATCCAGAAAGCTCCTAGGGGCGAATTTGGATTGAAGGCAACCAGAAGGTAAAACCCAATAACTGTTGGCGGTAGAACAAGCGGAAGCGATACGACAGTTTCACATATTGGTTTTAACCGAGACTTCGTGTGAGCAAGCCACCAAGAAAACGGTGTTCCTAGTATCAACAGGATTATCGTAACGGTCACAGCCAGCTTTAACGTAAGCCATAAAGGTCCAAAATCATCTATCATGGGGAAAAGCATTAATGTGCAACGTCATACCCACTATTCTTAATAATTTTTCTGGCTGTGTCCGACTTTAAAAATGATAGAAATTCAATGGCAGCCTGATTAGAAGACCCAGTTGAAAGCAACAAAGCGTCTTGTCTAATTGAAGAATAGTCCTGCTCAGGAATTATCCAAACATCATCATCAATTTCAGGTGAGAAAAATGAACCCGCCAGCAGGCCTATACTCGCATTTCCACTGGCTACCATAGCGTATGCCTGTCCGACATTTTCACCCAATACGAGTTTTTGTGTGAACCCCTTTGTTCCGAAATGCTTTTCTAAAAATTCCATCGCTGCAACACCATAGGGAGCCAGTTTTGGGTTTGCTATGGCGATCTTAGTATCAGTCTGTAAAATATTCTTCCAGCTCGCTTTGTCGCGATTAGGAGCCCAAAGAACAAGCTTGCCGATAGCGTATGTAAACCGTGTACCTGCTACAGCCTTAGGGGATTCTTCTAACAATTGGGCGTGCTTCTGGTCTGCTGAAAGATATGCATCAAATGGAGCGCCATTCAAAGTTTGAAGATAAAGCTTTCCCGTTGAGCCAGAAATAATAGTCAGTTCATGCTGAGTTGTTTCTTCAAATTTGGCTTCCAGTAATCGCATCGTTGGGATGAAATTAGTCGCAACTGCGATATTCGCTGTTTCGGCTGTACATATTGGCGTAAACAAAAGTAGACAAAGTAAAAGAGAATTCAGGAAATGTTTCTTGGCATTCAAGGACAATTGATTGAAAAATTTCGACATTCTCATATTGGGCTTAAAACTCATTTTTTGAAATAAAACTAAGAATGTAACATTGTTGGTGAAACTGCAATTGCCTGTTTGTTTTAATGCAAAGGCTAAATAGCGCAATCACAGCATGAGTAAGCGCCAAATACACTAATTCATAAGAAGTATGGATTGCCAGAAGCGTAATAGTGGCGAGCTTTCAACACCTGTTTTGATAAAAGCTAAATCAGCCATAGTGGCGGAGAAGGAGGGATTCGAACCCCCGGAACCCGCAAAGGCTCAACGGTTTTCAAGACCGCCGCATTCGACCACTCTGCCACTTCTCCGAGGCGCTGTTCATACATAAACTAATTTTATTTGCAAAGGGAAATCTTACTTTTTTTTCTAAAAAGATAAAAACCACAAAACCCTGTTAATCATACTCTTGAGGAAAAACGTCGAAACGAGGCTATCAAAGCCCAATAGCTGTTAACTTATATAGTTAAAATTTAAGACCGTCTTATTAAGGTAAACGCCCTGGTAACCATACAGGTTATCAAATTTGGGCATAAAATTAACTATTAATCCAATTTCCTTTGTTATGTTTACTTCATACCCGCCGAAAGAGCGGAGAGTTTGAGGAAAAAATTCCCGAGCTCGCCTTTTAAAACAAAAGGAAGACCAGACCGATGGCAAGAGCCGCCCAAACACGAAACGCAATGCGTTTTTGTATAGTAAAGAGAGTTGTGCTTAGCACAGCAGTGATTGTTTCAGGTGTGATAGCGCCTGGAGCAAGTGCTGAAACCTATAATGGAGTGCCAATTACTTTTGTTGGCAGTTCTCCTTCAACTCCCCAATATATGCAGATTGCCTCCGCGCCAACAAGTTCAGCAAAAGTGCAGGGCGGCTCTAAGCGAATTGAATACAGATATCCTGACCAACCTAATATGTCATATGGAAAGCAGGGGCCGCGTTTATTGGGAAATAATGCCAAGCCGATTGCCTTTGCTTCTGCGACAAGCGCTATTTCTCGTAATCAAGCGCAAAAGATTAGCGGCTCGTCATACGTGGCTCCAAGTGGTGTGCTAAACAATTCTGCTACAGCGTCGAATCGTGGATTTAGAGCCGTAAAATTGGCCTCCACACCTCCAGCAGGGTTCGCAAAACAGAAAATCGGTGCTCCGTATGAAATTCAAGGACGATGGTATGTGCCGTTTGCTGAGCCAAATTATGATGAAGTCGGAGTAGGGTCTTGGTATGGACCGCAATTTCACGGCAAAGATTCTGCTGTCGGTGAAGTCTTCGATCAAAACGCTCTGACTGCCGCACACCCAACGCTGCCTATTCCAAGTTTGGCGCGTGTTACAAACCTAGAGAATGGCCGTAGCGTCGTCGTACGCATAAATGATCGTGGACCGTTTGTTGACGACCGTATTATTGATTTGTCTAAACAATCAGCGACTGTTTTAGGATATAAAGACAACGGCACAGCCAAAGTTCGTGTTCAATATATGGGATATGCGCCAGAGGCTCACAATTCTATTCCAGCGAAATACGTTGAGGAAGCACGCCAAACGCTTGCAAAAGGAAAAGCTGAGGCACCAGCAAATCCCATGTTGATGAAAGCAAGTTATTCGCCTCGCCCAATACAACGCCAGATGATGCCACTTCAACAAGCTTCACTTCCATTGTCTTTTTCTAATCAAGAGAAATATGTTCTTCAGGCAGGTGTGTTTGGTGAATTGGCCAATGCTCACCAATTACGTGCGAAACTTCACACTTACGGACACGTGTCGGTTAAAGAAACGCGAATCAATGGTCGCGACATGTTCAAAGTCTTTGTCGGTGAATGGCAAACACGCGATCAAGCGGTTAAGGCCAGAGCAAATCTTGCTGGTAGCGGCTTTGAAACACTGATTGTGTCCAACTAGACAGATTTTTGTCAAAACATACGCTTCTTTCAGCTGGAAACATTGACGTTTCCAGCTGAACTGATTTTGTGTGCCTTATAAGGTTGCTTTTGGTCAGCCGTCCCTGTCTATGCGATCGTATAGATTGAGTATAAAGGTTTCACATGCGCATTTTTTCTGCATTCATTGTTAGTACATCCCTCCTGCTTGGAGGCGTTTATACGCCAGCCTATGCCGATGCTCTGAATACGTCAGCCGATTATGCTTACATTATGGATGCTGATACCGGCATGGCCTTGTATTCAAAAGATGGCGATACGCCATTTATCCCCGCTTCCATGACCAAGATTATGACCGCCTATATTGTGTTTGAACGTATTCGCGATGGCCGGCTTACTCTCGAAGATGAGTTTGTTGTATCTGAAACTGCGTGGCGTGAAGGTGGAGCCGCTTCTGGTGGTTCTACGATGTTTTTGGAACTTGGCTCAAAAGTATCAGTAAGAGACCTTTTACGCGGTGTGATCATTCAATCTGGAAATGATGCATGTATCGTAATTGCTGAGGCGATCAGCGGTTCTCAAGAAGCCTTCGCTGAAGAAATGACGCGGCGTGCCCGCGAGTTAGGATTAGATAGTGCTACGTTTGAAAACCCTACTGGGCTCTACTCAGACAATCACCGCATAAGCGCTGCAGACCTTGCACAACTTGCTTATCTTACAATCAAGGATTTTCCTGAATTCTACGCTTTGTATAGCGAGAAAGAATTTACTTGGAATGGTATCCGTCAGCCAAACCGAAACCCTCTATTGGGCGAAGTTCAAGGTGCTGATGGCTTAAAAACCGGACATTTAGAAATTTCGGGCTATGGCCTTGTTGGATCTGCTGTACGGGATGGAAAACGCCGGATTATTGTTCTCAACGGCCTTGATAGTATTGCAGAGCGTGCATCCGAAGCTCGTCGCGTTATGCGGTCGGCTTTTGTAGATTTTAAAGTGGTTGAAGTCGTACAGCCAGATCAGATCGTGGGTGAGGCAGACGTATTCCTCGGAAAACAGAAAACTGTAGAACTTAAGGCCATTGAACTTATGAAGGCCGCTCTACATGCCGATTCCATTCGTGATATAAAGGTTGAAGTGGTTTACAACGGTCCACTTAAAGCGCCTCTATCCGAAGGTGATGTTGTTGGTGAAATAATCGTGTCAGCACCAGGCATGCAGGATGTAAGAGCACCTGCTGTTTTGGCACAATCGATCGCTAGAAAAAGTCTATTTGAGCGCGCTTTAGTCGGAATGGGGCTTGGTGGCTAGAACATGAACCTTGGACGATTTGTTACGCTCGAGGGTGGTGAAGGTGTTGGCAAATCAACATTGGCCTCCAATCTACAAAAAAAACTATTAGAGTTGGATATAAAGTGCCTGCTTACGCGGGAACCTGGTGGTTCGCTTGGTGGCGAGGCTATTCGCAACATAGTGCTTAATCCACCACACAAAGAAGATTGGTCGCCGTTGACACAAACGCTTTTGTTTTTTGCCGCGCGTTGCGATCATTTGGAAAATGTTATCAAGCCAGCTCTATTGCGAGGTGAATGGGTTATTTGCGATCGTTTCACAGACTCAACCCGTGCCTACCAAGCCGTAGCTGGCGGCGTTGATGATCATGTTGTCAGCACATTGGATCAGCTAGTTGTAAATGAGCAACAACCCGACCTTACGCTTTTATTAGACATGCCGCTGGAGGCCTCGGCGAAACGACGGATCGAACGCAATGGGCCACAAGATGCATTTGAGAAACTCCCTCAATCTTTTCATGAAAATGTTAGGCAAGCATTCTTAGAAATTGCAGATAGGTATAAAGATCGATGTTATGTTTTAGACGCATCAAATTCAGTTGATCAGGTGACGGCTGAAGCTTTAGAGCTAATATGTAAGCGGTTTTCTGTTCAATGAGTGAAATAGACATAGCTTCATTTGGGCCCGTAATTGGTCATGACGATGCACAAGCAGAGATTCTTGAAGCTCTACGTTCAGGACGCATGCATCATGGCTGGATGTTTACTGGCCCACGAGGCATTGGGAAGTTTCGTACAGCAATGCAGTTTGCTGCAGCTTTGTTGTCAGGTGAAACAGGTACACTAGATATTGATGAAGCTAATCATACGGCTCATCTAATGTTGAATAATTCACACCCAGACCTTCGAATTGTCCAACGTCCTTTTGATGATAAAGGAAAACAAAAAGCAGAAATTCCTGTTGCGTCGATCAGGGATTTAATCAAATTTTTCTCATTGCGGCCCGCTATGGGAGGCTGGCGTATCGCTATAATTGATGCTCTGGATGAAATGAACCGCAATGGTGAAAATGCTCTTCTTAAAACCCTTGAAGAACCACCTGCACAATGTCTCATCATTCTTATAGTTCACGGAGAGGCGCAGGTTCTTCCAACGATAAAAAGCAGATGTCGAAATTTGCGTTTTAATCCATTATCAGAAGCAGAAGGCGTGACAGCTCTTGTAAACACAGGCATGCTTGAGGCTGATGCGAAAGATACACTCAGCTATGCTCCAGGCCGGCCGGGCATTGCCATGAAGCTAAAGTCTTCTGACGCACGTACTGCAGCGCGTTCAGCGAGAAGTGCTGCATCAAAGCCTGCAGGGATTGATTTTAGGCAATTGTCTGAAGTTCTCACAAGCGCGGCCAAATCTCCTGAAGCCTTTGATGCCGCGTTTAGCTCTCTATGTGCAGTGGCTTACAAATCTGCAAAAAATGCCGATGACGCATTATCAGCGGGAGCTTGGGCCCAAACGCATGAAAATCTAATTGCTTTAGCCGCTGAGACTAAAGCACTTAATCAAGATAAATCTCAGGCTGTCGCTAATGCGATAACTCAGATTCAAAGAACAGGACGTTTGGTAAGTCGATGAAGCCCACCTTATTTGATAGCCATATCAACCTTCACGGCGAACAATACGATGAAGATAGAGAAGAGGTTCTTCTGCGGGCGCGTGAAGCCGGTGTTTCTCGATTCATCTCCATTTGCGATAAATTAGAGAATTTTCCAGCAATCCGTAAGCTCACAGACCAGCATAATGATATGTGGTGTTCAGTAGGAGTGCATCCTCATTACGCTAAACATTACGAAGCTTTGACGAGCCAAGAGCTGATTGAGTTGGCCAATGATGAGAAAGTTTGTGGAATTGGAGAAACAGGATTAGATCTGCATTATGGCTATAGTGATATCCAATTGCAGGAAAATGCCTTCCGCAAACACATTATAGCCGCAAGGGAGACCCAGCTTCCATTGATTATTCATAGTCGGGAAGCAGATGACCTGATGGGCGATATTCTAGAAGAAGAGATGCAAAAAGGTAGGTTTCAACCTCTTATGCATTGTTACACATCAGGTGCAAATCTAGCGCGACGCGCTACTGCACTTGATGCATATTTTTCGGTGTCTGGTATTTTGTCCTTTAAAAAAGCTGAGGATGTACGAGCAGTAGCTTTGGAGATGCCACTCGACCGTGTAATTCTTGAAACTGATTGTCCGTATCTAGCACCAACACCTTACCGCGGTAGACGCAATGAACCTGCATATCTAACTGAGGTCTGCAAAGCCTTCGCTAATCTACGAGGGTTGAGCTTTGAAGATGTCGGTAAGATAACGACGGAGAATTGTTTGCGATTATTTGGGCGGGTTAAATAATGTCCCAGAAAAGTAAAATACAGCTTCGAATTCTCGGATGCGGTTCATCAGGCGGCGTTCCGCGTATAAATGGTGATTGGGGCGATTGCGACCCGACAGAGGTCAAGAACCGACGTTCAAGATGTTCCGTCCTAATACGAAAGTGGAGTGACAAACATTCAAAGCCCACTCAGGTGTTGATAGATACATCACCGGATATGCGAGAACAGCTCCTTGCGGCAAATGTAAAAAGGCTAGACGCCGTTGTGTACACGCATGATCACGCCGATCAATCCCATGGTATTGATGACTTAAGAGCTATAGCTTATTCCAACAAAATGCGGTTACCCGTCCACATGGATACGGCAACAGCAAGCACACTGATGACCCGTTTTGGCTATTGCTTTCATGGAGGCGGCGGATACCCATCTATATTAGAGGGCAAAGATTCTATCCGCGTTGGTGAAGTTCTCAATCTTGATGGCCCAGGCGGGAAGCTTGAGTTATTACCACTAGATCAAGACCATGGACGTATCAGATCTTTAGGTTTTCGAATGGGCCCAATTGCATATTGTAATGACACTGTGGGCTTGCCAGAAGATACTTTCCAAGCACTTGAAGGTGTTGATACGCTCATCGTTGATGCTTTGCGTTATCATCAGCATCCATCACATGCGCACTTAGATCTGGCGCTAGAATGGATAGACAGGGTCAAGCCTCGGATAGCTGTGCTTACGAATATGCATATTGATATGGACTATAAAACGTTACAAAAAGAACTTCCTGAGAATGTTATGCCGGCTTATGATGGTATGGAGCTAGAAGCCTCATACTAATTTAGCTAGGCGTCAACAAACGATAACTCGCTGTTTTTACTTGTATCTATTATTCAAAATTGCACATAATGTAGATTATGCGATTTATTGCGGTGGCTAGAATATAAAAGTCTACGGTGCAAGTTTCTTGATATAACTTATCGATGTGCATTGGGTGTGTTTAGATATTCTGTGAGACATAATTGAATGAATGCGACTATTCTAGATAAGCAATTGCACCTGACCAAGCTTATGCTAGAGCGACAAGCGATTGTTACTGAACATAAGTTCCAGCACTTGGATGAAGCCTCCCCTGTTTATTTTTCAGCATATCGCAGCGACCTTTTAGGTAGATACCTATCAGGCAACAAAATATTCAAATTAGCTCCAAACCTACAAGAATACCTGACCTCAACCCAATCCCACATTCCCGTTGCGACTTTTGGCGGCAGCCATTCAAATCATTTAAGAGCTTTTTCAGCTGCATCTAGACTTCTACGGCTACATTCAATTGTGTTTATGCGGGAAAGTCCAAATGGAATGCATAAGCCTCTAGCTGAGACGGTTATCCAAAGAGGTTGTAAGCTTATTCTTCTGTCACCAGAGGAATATAAACACCGTGAAGATCAAGCATTTTTATATAGCCTACACTCCAAGCATGGACCATTTTACCTGATATCTGAAGGTGCAACATCACCACTTGCCGTGAGGCATATCGCCAATGTTTTTGCGCCGTTGAAGAGCCAATTTTCTCACGCTTTTGTACCCGTAGGCCTTGGCGGAACATTGGCTGGAATTGTTGCTGGTTTAGGTGCTGAAACCAAAGTTATAGGTGTTTCAGCATTAAAATCAGATTACAGCCTAAAAAGTCGGGTTGAAAACCTGCTAAAAGCCTCCAATTGTGAAAATTCTGGAAACTGGACGATTGATTACAATTATCACTTTGGTGGATTTGGGAAAGCAAAACCTGAGTTGTTGAATTTTGCATCCCGTTTTGAGGCTCAGACAACACTCAAATTGAACCAAACATATACAATGAAATCTGCATACGCATTATGCTGTGAATTGCGGGATGCAAAGATGGACAGTCCCTTATGGGTCAATACATTCAACCCCTATTGAAAATCACTTTCAGGAATTTGTATCACAGATGTATCGATAATTTCTTCCATGACAGGATAACTATCGGTTTGGTTTACGTTTGGTAGCTCAGCGATGACACCGCCTAGCAATTCTCTAAATGCGTCCATGTCTGATGTCCGAATTTTCATCAGATAGTCATATCCACCCGATAGCATATGACATGCCAGCACTTCGGGTATATTCTTCACCGCAAGATTGAAACCTTCCAGCGCGGTTCTACGCGTGCTTTCTAGCTTTACCTGCACATAAACCAAATATCCCTTTTGAACTTTTTTAGGATCTATATCTGCGCGATATCCACGTATTACGCCATTTTTTTCCAATCGGCGAAGTCGCTGAAGACAAGGACTCTTTGTTAAATTAACAGCTGCGGCAAGCTCAACAATAGGTATTCGACCTTTTGTCTGTATAACTCGCAAAATGTCTCTGTCTTTCCGGTCAATCATTTTATCTCCTATCAATATCAAAGCCCATATGTAATGTTTTTTTATAAATAGCAAAACAATAGCAATGCATATTGCTAAATATAGGTCCCTATTCCTTTTCAAAATATGAGATTATTTTTCGTTGCAAAATGCATCTCTCAGAGGTCGACTATGGATACCACATACACACAAGTTTCTCGTTCAAAACCCAATACTCATGTTTTTGACGATAGTTTTCTTGGGGAATTTTCTTCCCTTTATGCGGCCTCAGAAACTGAGGTCGTGCAATTTCTTTTAGGCCAGATTGATGTTACTGCTGATCAAAAGAGCAACATCAAGCAACGCACGATACAACTTGTAGAATCAAGTCGAGAAGATGCTGGAGATGGCGCGCTATTTGATCAATTCCTTCAGGAGTTTGGTTTATCCTCTACTGAAGGTGTAACGCTAATGAGATTAGCGGAATCGCTTATTCGCACACCAGACTTTGATAATAAAACATCGCTTCTAAGAGACAAATTAATAGCAGGTGATTGGAAGTCACACGCCGGCAATTCGTCTTCTTGGTTAGTAAATAGTGCGACTTCAGGGTTACGTTTGTCTTCAGCATGGATCAAAGCGTCTGGTGGTGTAAATGCAAACAACCTTGTCTCAAAATTAGGTGACAGGGTTTTATTGCGCGCTGTCCAATATGCAATGAACATGATGAGTGATCATTTTGTGCTTGGTAAAACAATTGGATTAGCGCTCAAAAAGTCCGCCATGTATGAGAAAAAAGGCTTTAGTTTTTCCTACGATATGTTGGGAGAAGCTGCACATACACAGGCAGATGCTGATCACTATTTCAAAAACTATCTAAATGCCGCCAATACTATCGCAAAAACGGCAAAAAAATACCCATCTTATAAAGAAGCGCCTGGATTGTCAGTAAAGCTGTCTGCCTTACACCCACGCTATGAGTCAGTGCAACGCCAAGAGTGTGTTCCCAAGCTAGTTGAAAGCGTTGGAGAAATAGCGCTTATTGCAAAGCAAGCCGGCTTTGGTTTGACGATTGATGCGGAAGAAACTGAACGTCTAGAAGTCTCTTTAGAGGTTGTACATGGCCTATTGAACAACCCGGCACTGCATGGATGGGACGGTTTGGCTGTGGTCGTTCAGGCTTATCAAAAACGATCGCAAAAAACGATAGAATGGCTGGTAAATACTGCTAGAGCAGCAAACAGGTGTATTTCAATTCGCTTAGTCAAAGGCGCTTATTGGGATATGGAAGTTAAACGCGCTCAAGAACTAGGGCTTGCCGATTATCCTGTGTTTACCCGCAAAGAAAACACCGATCTTTCCTATCTGGCGTGTGCACAACAATTATTCAAAGCAAATGACTGCATCTATCCTCAATTTGCCACACACAACGCTCAAACAGCCGCAGCTATTATCGAACTTGCCGGCAAGAGTAGAAACTACGAATTCCAACGCCTTTACGGTATGGGACCAGAATTGCATGCAATTTTGATGAAAGAAGCTGGCGTTAAAAGCCGCATATATGCACCTGTTGGAAAATACAAAGATCTTCTACCTTATCTTGTGAGACGATTGCTTGAAAACGGAGCAAACAGCTCATTTGTATACAAGGTATTAGACCCGAAAACACCTGCATCTTCACTGGCTGTTTCGCCGGAAAGTTTAGTGACAAAAAACATTCCAGAAATGAACCCCAAAATCCCTTTGCCTTTGGATCATCTCGGTTACGACCGCTTGGCAGCGAAAGGTTGGGACTTCACGCAATACCAAACAGCATCACAGCTTATGGCCACAACAAAACGCTATGTGCCTGAAGATGTTTATTCTATTATTGCAGGTAATAAGGTTGAAGGAACACTGAAACCAGTCATCTCTCCAACACATGCAAGCAAACCAATATCTAATGCTCACTTTGCCGATAAAGAGACCTTGCAACAAGCTTTTGATGCATGTCACCAATCGACTTGGAGTACGCAGTTTACACCTGAACAACGTAGTCAATGTCTATTAAAGGCCGCAAAACTTCTTGAGCAACGTGCAGATGCTTTCTTTTCCTTATGTGTTCAGGAAGCTGGTAAAACTTTACCAGATGCCATTGCCGAAGTACGTGAAGCGGTCGACTTTTGCCGATATTACGCCGGTGAAGCACTGACACCAAATATGCATTTACGTTCCCCTTTAGGAAATGTGCTTTGTATTTCTCCGTGGAATTTCCCTCTTGCTATATTTTTGGGGCAAATTACTGCGGCTTTATCGGTTGGAAATAATGTCATAGCCAAGCCGGCCGAAACAACGCCAATAATCGCAAGTGAAGCAATAGACCTACTTTATGATGCTGGCATCCCTCACGACTCGCTACACCTTATCATTGGTGAAGGGTCAACTACAGGATCTGCTCTCGTCGCGTCTGAAGAAATCCATGGTATTTGTTTTACAGGCTCCACCCAGACTGCCAAAAGAATTTCTCAGACTTTGGCAGATACTAACCGTCCACTCACGCCGCTTATCGCCGAAACTGGTGGTCTGAATGCGATGATTATTGATTCAACAGCACTACTTGAACAATGTGTGGCTGATGTTGTTGCATCTTCTTTCCAAAGCGCTGGTCAGCGCTGTTCCGCCTGTAGAATCGTATGTGTTCAAGACAGCATTGCCGATGACTTTATAAAAATGTTGGCCGGAGCAATGGCTCTTCTAAATGTCGGAGAGCCTGCATATCTATCAACGGATGTTGGTCCAGTCATAGATCAAAACGCAAAAAACAAACTAACCTCATATTCTAATGAGGGAAAAAAACGTTGGAAAGTTATTGCGCAAACACCTGTGCCCGAAGATCTTGATGGGTATTTTGTCCCGCCAATAGCTTTTGAGATAAACGCATTATCTGAACTAGAGGAAGAACAATTTGGACCAATTCTTCATGTTGTTAGATTTGCGTCAGATAAATTATCCGCGACCGTAAATCAGATAAATGCACTGGGATATGGTCTGACAATGGGCTTGCATACGCGTATAGATGCGCGAGTGGATGAAGTTCGAAACACCGCTAAAGTGGGAAACCTATACATCAATCGCAATCAAATCGGTGCTGTTGTGGGTGTTCAACCATTTGGTGGAGAGGGACTGTCAGGAACTGGCCCTAAAGCAGGTGGACCGCACTATCTCTACAGGCTTTCAAAGCATAATCAGTTCAACGACTATACGAACTCTGAAACCTTCACGCATGAATTGCCTGAAGATGGAGCCGATATTGATAAATTGGCGCTTACCAATGCGCAGATTGCTCTATCAAATTGGAGTATTTCTGAAGCCGAAGCATTTATGACTCAATTCACCGAAGATCAGCACACCTATCTAGATGTTGAATCAATGTCTCATTTGCCATTAGTTCGACTTCCTGGACCAACAGGTGAAACAAATGAGCTGTCATTACATCCACGCGGGGTACTCGTGTGTTCTTCTGATCATGTGGAAATAACAGAGCTGCAAATCCTAAAAGCTTTAGGAAGCGGAAATGCAGTCATAGTTTGTGTGGATGATCTACAGAAAACACAATTGGCGGCTTTATTAGATAGTATGACATATTCAGGGCTACCTGAGCATCTCATGACTTTAGCCTCTATAAATTCTCTGCCTAATTATCTGAAACAGGATATTCAAGGGGCTGTTATTGATGGTAAAAATCAAAACTCAGTCGCAAGTTACTTCTGTAAAAAGGCGGGCCCAATCCTGCCATGTCTATCTGCGCATGATGATGTTTATCGTTTTGTCGTTGAGCGCACGACAACAATTAATACGACCGCAGCAGGCGGAAACGCATCCTTGCTTGCGATGTAAAGTAATCTAAAATCGGGATACCCAGCATAAATGGGTATCCCGATTGAAGTTACATTTTAGAGAACCATTCTAAATCCAAAGCGAAAATTACGACCCATATCTGGTACAATGTCTTTAAGAACAGATGTTGAATGTCTGATTTCTTCGTCAGTTATGTTCTGAACATCCAAGAATATCTCAGCATTTTGTAATGAAACACCCAATTGGGCGAGATCTACGCTGCTTTTAAAGTTAAGCGAGGTGTATCCATCAGTGTCTAGATATCCCGCACCTGAATCACTCTGGCTATCCGCCACAACAACATCTAAACCAACATTAAAGGCATTCCAGTTGGCATCTGCAGAAGCATTCAAAGTGAGTGGCGGCATAAATGGAAGGCTTTCACCGTTATCCAATTGTGCGTTCACATATTCAAGGCTGGATTTTAATTCCCAGTCTGCGTTGAATAAACCGTTATTTTGGTAATGTTCGATATAGACTTCACCACCGGTAAATTCAGCGTCTTCTTGCGTGAAACTATAAACAGGGAATTCGTCAATTTCATCAACGAAGACACCATCAACCAATGTTTCTTGAGGCGCAAGATATATGAATTGATCGAACTGGTTTACAAAGACATTTAAACCAATACGTGTCGCATCATTTTCCCAACGCAGCGCCCCTTCAATATTGATAGCGCTTTCTTTGTCTAGGCTTGAATCACCAATTTCAAACTGACTTGTCGCGACGTGTGGGCCGTAGGCATAAAGCTCATTCTCATTTGGTGCACGCTCGGAATAGCCCAATTGCCCACCTACAAACCAACCGTTTTCCCAATGCTTATGCGTTCCAACGGAAAAGTTGTAGAGATCGAATTCACGTTCGCCTTGAATATTGTTTTCAATTTGGGTCTTCTCATACCGAGCACCACCCTCAATTCCAAATCCGTTTTCCCAGTCTTTAGTTTCATATAAAAAGGCACCGATGTTTTGGTGACTTGTTGGCGTGATGAATGCTTCTTCTCCAAGAGACACCAAATCTTTTTCTGAGAATTGAAGTCCAAAAGCACCTTCAATCCCGTTGATTGAATGATCAATCTCTAACCGTGCTTCAGTGCCTTCATTCTCAAACACTGAACCTATTTCGCCTGGTGCTTCAAACTCGGTATGCTCATAATCAGAATGAGAGGCAGTAAATAGAATTTTGGTTAGACCTGTGGTCCCCAAATTAAGGCCTGTGCGGATGTCTATGCGTGATTGTTCTAAATCGATGAATGGAAGCTCTTCTTCGTGCTCGTCATGTCCCTCTTCTTCGTGTTCAAGGTGATCTTCGTCTTCATGGTCTTCATCGTCATGTTCTTCATGATCATGAGAGTGGCCAGGTATACCGTATGTTGAAGTTTGGTTGCGTACAGCGACTCCGAAAAACGCATTGGACCCAACCCAACTAACGCCCCCCGAAATAGTATTCGTTTCGAGAAAGGAATTTTCTAAAGAGCCGTAAATTTCTTCTTCATGCGCGTCATGTCCTTCTTCTTCGTGGTCGTCATGATCTTCGTCCTCGTGATCATGATCCTCTTCAGTTTCACTCGCACGCAAACGCTCAGATTCAGCAAACCCCGGAATATCGTAATCTTCAAAATCACGTTGAGATGCAGAAAGAGCAAAAACAAAATTACCAGCCACGAATTTTGTGTTGGCAGCGAATTCAGATCCGTTATTCGCACTATTATACGCAGAGAAGGCTTCTGCGTTGAATTTCTTTTCTGGAATTTCTTCGGCAATCAAGCCATCAATAACGTTTACGACGCCACCAATAGCCTGACCACCATAAGCGAGCGCTGCTGGTCCCCTCAAAATTTCTATACGTTCCGCATCTATACCGTCAGATGCAACCTGATGGTCTGGTGAGGACGCTGATACATCAATTGTACCTATCCCGTTTGTCAGAACAAGAACGCGTTCTGCTCCTAGACCACGTAGTATTGGTCTGCTCGCTCCAGCGCCAAAGAAAGATGTTGAAACACCCGGTTGGGAATCAAGTGTGTCACCTAAAGTTCCTGACAGATTTTCAATCAAGTCTGCACGATCAAGCGATGTTGCATTGCCAATCAGCTCACTTGCTGCTCTGCTTGGTCCAGGGCCGGATACAATTATTACTTCTTGTCTTGCGGTTTCCTCTTGAGCCAAAGCGTGCGGGCATACCGTCACCATGAGCATAGCAGCCCATAATGGTCTTTTCATTCTTAAATTCATTTTGTGATATTCTCTATTTTGACAAACAACTTTGCCATCAATTGGCAAAACGCAATTAGGTCAGAATAGATTGGGGCGGCCCTCGCGCCGGCGGCGCGCGTTCAGGTGGCCAGAGCCAGGACAAATTCTCTGTTGTTATCGGCGCGTTTATTTGAAGTACTGTTTTTACCTTGTGAACTACAGCGACAGGTGGATCGATCACTATTTCTTGAGATGAATAAGTCCCAATATCACAGAGCACGCCATCATGACTGTGTGAGTGGTCCCCGTATTTTGCCTCATGCGCGACACCTGCCGTTTGCACAAAGACAAACACAGTTACCAGCATTACCCAAAATCGGAACACAGATGCCATAAACCTACAATCAACAGAATTTAGATGTTATATTATAACGCTTGTTTTTGATGTATTACAAGACATTACTTCAATTAGACACCAAGCTAATTGGTGATTTAGCGAGATCAGATAAACATTTTTGTTTTTTACAGAGAAATGTAGCAAATATACATCTCGACGAAATCGACAGACACTGACAATAGCACCCCAAGCGTATGTTAATATCTTTAATCAGAGCATAGGAAGACGAATGACGACTATATTATTTTTTGGAAAAATATCAGATGTCATAGGCAGTCAGATTACATACAAATTTTCAGATAGCTCTTTAAATGTAGGTCAATTACGCTCACAATTAAGCACCATTCATGAATGTCCTGAGTTAAATGACCTTACGATACGTGTATCAGTGAATGACGAATTAGTTGCGGAGACGGATATGGTGAAACCGATCGACACAATTGCATTCCTTAGCCCTTTTTCAGGCGGCTAATCTATGAGTAATGTTGTAAAGTTGACGTCAAATTCTATTGATTGCCAAGCTGAAGAGCTTGAACTTTGGGAGCGCACTCAAGACTGCGGAGCTGTAGTCAGCTTTAAAGGAATTGCCAGGCCGACGACAAAGCAAGGCGAACCGCTCGACTTTCTTGTTTTACAAGCCCACCCAAGCATGACACTTAAATCTATGCAGAAGATCACTCACAGTGCAAACGAGCGATTTGATGTCAAACATTGCCAAGTTGTCCACCGACACGGCAGCATAGCCCCCAATGAAACAATTGTTTTTGTCGCTGTTTCAAGCGACCACAGACGTGAAGCTTTTCAGGCTGCGGATTACATTATGGACCGACTTAAATCCGAAGCTGTGTTTTGGAAACGTGAAGAAGGAGCTTTTGGTCGCCGTTGGATAGAACCGACAAATAGAGATACAGCAGATCTTGCTCGATGGAGTGACTGACCCACTCCGCTTGTTTTCATTGGCGCTTGATTTTCCCAACATCACGCTCACAAAATGATACGAGTTGGCTCATTGAAAGTTAGATTCGATTTGTCGAAATCCTTATTCACCAAATATGCACAGTGTTTCGGCAGTCAGTCCACAATAAAAGCGCAGAAACGTGGAACAAAAACACCAATATATAGAAACAAATTTGTATCTAAATCATCCCAAAATACCCTAGCCCGCCACCTCTTTTAAGGGCTGAGGCGAAAGACTTTCTGTTTTCTTGAAATCATTTCGCATAAATTCCGGTTTTTGTTCTACTAGCTCCCAGCGACCGTCAAAATGCTCAACTAGCGCCGTACAGCTTTCCACCCAATCGCCATCATTCATGTATGCAATGCCGTCAATTTCTCGCATTTCAGCGACATGAATATGCCCGCAAATAGCGCCGTCAAACCCTTTGCGTTTGCAATAGTCTGCAACATGTCCTTCAAAGCTATGGATATAGTTTAGAGCTTTTTTTGTTCGCTTTTTCAATTCGTTAGATAGCGACCAATATGGCAAACCAAAGTGGCGGCGCACCTGATTGAGTTTCGTATTCATTGCCAGCATGAAGTTATAAGCATTGTCCCCTAGAAACATTATCCATTTTCTATCAGACCGCATCATCCCATCAAACATATCACCATGAACCACAAGGTATTTTTTACCGTCAACGCCTTGATGGGTAATTCTATTTTTCACATCGATGTGACCAAAGCTCATGCCAAAACCAAGAAAGGCTCGAAGAAATTCATCATGGTTTCCAACGATGTAGACGACTTCTGTATCTCTCTTAGACGCTGTCAATATCCGCCGAATGACATTGGTGTGTGACTGCGGCCAAAACCATTTTTTTCGTAGCCGCCAACCGTCAATAATATCTCCAACCAGATATAATTTTTCACATGTGTTTGACTTTAGAAATTCACACAGCGCCTCAGCCTGACAACCTTCCGAACCCAGATGAATATCCGAGATAAAAATGCTACGGTATTTAGGTGAATTATTGCTCATGAAGCCACTGCATAAAGTGCTTCTGTATAAGTTTTATGACGTTAAGAATAATTCTCTGTACCAGGCTAACGAGGCATTATCTCTTAAGCTGGATAAATCTTTTTAATAGATGCGGACGGCGTGCACGGATACTATCTTTTCTTCTGTTGACCGAATCCCTCTAATATATTTCCTAATTGTAGTTGGGACTTTATAATTCGAGGTCAAATTTATGTCAGGCAACGCAAACTTGCGTGATTTAGCGAATGAACTTGAGCAATCAGGTGACTATCGCGTATTGAAAAGACTCGTCCCACCACTTCCTATGAATTTTATTGGTGCCCCTTTCAAGCGAGGTCTGTTGATTGATACAGAAACTACCGGTTTAGATTATCGAGAGGCTGAACTTATTGAAATTGCACTCGTTCCTTTCGAATATTCTACCGAAGGAAAACTGGTGACTTTTGGAAAGGCGCTAGATCAATTTCAACAGCCAAAATCACCTATTTCTGAAGAAATCACCAAGCTTACCGGTATCACAAATGAAATGGTAGCAGGTCAAAGAATAGATATTCCTGCTGTCGAACAATTGATCAATGAATCTGACCTTATAATCGCACACAATGCTGCTTTTGATCGCCCTTTTGCTGAACGTTTAACACCTGCTTTCAAAGCAAAACCTTGGGCCTGTTCTTTGGTGGATATTGATTGGAAAGAGGAAGGTTACGAATCTCCAAAACTCTCATTTTTAGCTATGGAGCACGGTTTCTATTATAAAGCTCACCGGGCTGATATTGACTGTTGGGCGACGATTAAATTGCTTGCACAGCGGCTAAAAACATCTGGTGACAGAGCTATGGCTCACCTTCTAACGAGTGCTCGTGAAGAAAGATGGCGTATTTGGGCAACTAACACCAATTTTGCTAAAAAAGACATTCTAAAAAACAGAGGATATCGTTGGGAAAGTGGTGAGAATGGAAAACCTAAATCATGGTACGCTGACATTGCAGCCAAAGATAAAGAATCAGAACTCGAGTTTTTAAAATCTGAAATTTATGATGGTCAGTTACCCAACATCCCTATGATACATATTACTGCTTTAAATCGCTTTTCCGCCGATCTAGATTAGTTTACATAGATTTCCACTGAAACGGACTTAAAGGCTGGTGTCTTGCTTCTAGGGTCAACATTTGTCGACGTTAAAATATTTGCTTCTGGATAATAGGCCATAACATTGCCTCTAGGAATGTTAAATTCAACAACACTCACTGACAGCATCTCACCTTCAGAGCTTCTTAGATTTACCTTCGCACCATTTTGCGCGCCGAGTTCAACAATATCTTCCTTATTCATCAGTACGGACCAACGAGAGTCGGTTCCTCGATATGAATCTTTTTCTTCATAGATAATAGAGTTAAATTGTCCCTCACTACGAATAGTGGATAGAGTGAAATACCCTGTTTTCTTTAATGGTGGATTTTGAGAGTTGACGACAAATTGCGCCAATCCATCAGGTTTGTTAAAAACAGGTTCATGAAGTAGACGATTTGAAATATGGAACTCTCGCTTCGCCTCATCAATATCCTTAAGGTTCTCCATTCCCGGAACAATTTCAGCGATAGCGGCACGAACAGAATTATGTTTTTTGAAAATTTGGAAATTCACCGGCAAATCCGGTAGTAATTTTTCAGCAAGATCAGCTAGAATAACTGTCTCAGGTCTTACATTATCTAGCCTGTTTATACCTCCATCGCTCATTCGGACGTAATTAAACATGGACTCCTGTGTAGTTGGTTCCCATTCCTCGTCTCGTGCCGTTACTGGCAGTATGAGCATCTCGCTGTCTTCAACGCCAATTAAGTGACTTTGATTCAATGTGGTGGTCAAACATAGTTTAAATCCAATTGAGTTGAGGGAACTTTCAGACCACGAAGCATTGGGGTTTGCGGCATATAAATTTCCACCCATTAGAACAGCAGCATCAATCTCTCCTGATGCTGCGGCTTTCATACAAGCCATAGTATCCATGCCAGTTTCGTCTGGAAGTATTATACCAAAATAATCCTCTATTTTTGCAATGACATCTTCAGCAAGAACAGGTTTAACACCGATAGTGCCAACTCCTTGAACATTTGAATGCCCTCTAAGCGGCAGCAGGCCTGCGCCTCTTCTGCCGATCATTCCTCTTAGTAAGGCAAGATTGGCGATATATTCAACATTATCAGACCCGTGCAGATGATGGGTCATCCCCATCCCCCAAGAAAACACCGTATTCTCCGAGGAAGCGTATGTTTTCGAAATACGGATTATATCTGATTTTGAAACGCCTGTTTTCGCCTCTATATCATCCCACATTACCGATATTATATCTTCATAGAAATTCGAAAAACCAGACGTGTATTTCTCTATAAAACTTCCATTCTGGGCTTCAATTTCCAACACCCCTTTGGCTATTCCTTTGAATAGCCAGATGTCTTGGCCAATATTTGGTTGCAGATACTCGGATGCGATTTCTGAACCACCAGAAAGCAAAGATTTTGGACTCTTAGGAACAGCAAACTTTACGAGCCCAGGTTCTTTTGCTGGATTTATCACGATGACTTGCCCGCCGCGCTCTCGGCAAGCTTTTAATTGATGAATAAAACGCGGATGGTTAGACGAAGGGTTGGCACCTATCACAAAAATGGTGTCTGTAAGTTTTAGGTCTGCAAACTCAACAGTAGCAGTTCCAGTTCCTATCGTTGACCCTAATCCAACTCCCGTTGCCTGATGGCAATAATAAGAGCAATTATTGACATTATTTGTCCCATAAAACCGAGCTAATAGCTGAAAAACAAACGCCGCCTCATTGGATGATCGACCAGAAGAATAAAAGAAAGTCTTTTTGGGATCGGTTGCTTTAAATCGGTCAGATGCAAGGACGATTGCTTCATTCCATGCAATCGGTCGGTATTTCCGGTCACTTTTAGCTTTGTATATGGGGGTATTTAAGCGCCCTAAACGTTCAATATCTTTGGGCTGAAGCTCCCTTAATTCAGAGATCGGGTGTTCAAAAATTTCATCTGGAATTGCTGGTTGGATATCTGTCGACTGCGCTTGAACACTCTTATTGCAAACAGAAGGAAATTCGCCCGCTTCATTGGTCATTCCGCCCAATTGACCACCCATTCCAAAAGCGCATGCTTTACATGTGTTTTTGGAGGTAAGTGCTTTGGTCGCTTTACCCACACCGATGCGCCGAACGGTCTCTAAAGTGTAGAGCACCTTCTTTGCACCACCACCAATGGGTTCACTTTTCATAATGTCCAGCCTCGCACTATTTTTTGTTTCAGATTAGTGCCGCTAGTTTTCACAATAATCAATCACTCTTCCATATAAGGAATTTGTTATGAAAGAGTGATTTTCATTGGCTTACATGTGCAATGAGCGCCCTAATGCACTGAATGCAGATTCTTGTAGTGCTTCTGCACGTGTCGGATGGGCCTGTATAACCATAGACAAATCTTCCAACGTGGATGCCATCTCAATTGCGAGCGAGAAAGCCCCTGACAGTTCTGAAATCTCTGCACCTACCCCATGAATACCCAGAACTTCATGATTATCCTTACGTGCAATCACAGTTACAAAACCATCTTCACGTTCAGTAGACATAGCACGCCCTGATGCGCTGAAGGGAAATTTACCCGCTAAGACTTCGATACCATTTTTTACTACATCCGTAGCACTCATACCAACAGATACGATTTCGGGATCAGTAAAACAAACAGCAGGAATGCATCTCTTATCCCAAACGCGTTTGCTACCTGAAACTATTTCCGCAACCATTTCACCTTGCGCCATAGCGCGGTGCGCTAACATTGGTTCACCAGTTACATCGCCAATAGCGTATACATCTCGCATGGATGTAAGGCACTTATTGCTTATTTTTAAAAATGAACCATTCATAGCAAGAGATAATTTTTCTAAGCCAAACTCAGTTAAATTGGGTTTGCGTCCTACCGTTACGAATACTTTATCTGTCGGAATACGAACTTCTTTGTCTTTTATGGATACCAACAAGGCTTTTCCATCTTCTGACATAGATTGTGCTTGTGCCTCACAATGAAGCGTTATACCAAGCTCCTTCATACGCTTCTCAACAGGTTTTCTAAGATCTTCTTCATACATAGACAGTATGTTTGCGCTGGCTTCGACAATAGTGACTTTAGACCCCAATTTTGCATAAGCCATTCCTAGCTCAAGGCCGATATATCCACCTCCAACAATTATGAGCTTTTTGGGAGGTTTGCGAAGTTCTAATGCTTCAGTGGAGCTGCAAATCTTACCGCCAAAGGGTAATGAGGGTAATTCAATTGATTTGGAACCTGTAGCAATCACAACATTTTCAGTAGATATGCGAACAATACCGCCAGCAGTGGTGACATCTACTGTTTTTCCGTCAATGAAATTTGCGCGCCCATTTACGTGTTGGACTTTCGCCTTTTTTAAAAGTCCTGCAACAGCTTGGGTCAGTCGATCTACAATTCCATTTTTCCAATCAATTGTTTTTGAAAAATCAATTTCTGGCGCCTCAGCACGGATGCCCAAAGGGTTATCTTTGGCATTCTCCCTTGCTTTTTCAAATTCATTTGAAGCATGAATAATCGCTTTTGAAGGGATACATCCAACATTCAAACAAGTGCCGCCCAAATGAGATTCTTCGACAATAATTGTATCAACCCCAAGCTGTCCGGCTCGGATTGCACAAACATAACCACCAGGACCTGCACCAATGATTAGCAACTTACATTTTTTTGAAATCATGGCTTAGTTCCCCATAAAAATTAGTGCGGGTGTTTCCAAGAGTGTTTTGATGCGTTGTACAAAAACAGCCGCATTCCAGCCGTCGATAATTCGGTGATCAAAGCTGGATGAGATATTCATCATTTTACGAGGTACAAATTCAGCACCATCCCAATGTGGGCGTACAACAATTTTGTTTACACCAACGATAGCAACTTCGGGGTGGTTTATGATGGGTGTTGTCGCAACCGCACCTAATGGACCAAGAGATGTTATTGTAATCGTGGAACCAATTAATTCTTCGCGCTTTGCCGTACCATCCCTTGCTGAAGCAGATAACCGAACTAATTCAGCGGCGATATCCCATACAGATTTTGCTTCAGCATGGCGCAGGACGGGCACAACCAGCCCATTCTCAGT
This sequence comes from Hirschia sp., assembly GCF_058892565.1. Classification (NCBI taxonomy): domain Bacteria; kingdom Pseudomonadati; phylum Pseudomonadota; class Alphaproteobacteria; order Hyphomonadales; family Hyphomonadaceae; genus Hirschia; species Hirschia sp. Next base: position 67,522 of record NZ_JBZXVU010000004.1, read on the forward strand.
CATTGTGGCAATACCGGCATGAATACCCTCATAACGTCGCACAAAGCCTTCATCGTCATAATAATGAGCATTCATTTCTGGCTGTTTTTGAATAGCTTTAACAATAGCCGCCGTTATGAACGGTAAAACCGTCAATTTTGGTTTGTCGCCTCGATCATCATTTAATTTTGCTCGCAAGTCTTCAATTGAAGTCACATCAACCTCCTCTACAATTGTAATGTGAGGGATACGAGCATTGGCGAGCGCCATCTTTTCTGAGATTTTTTTGCGCAATCCTGTGATCTTAATGTCAGTTTGCCCCGTTTGCTCAACCATTGCATTGCCCACACCAGCGTTAGATTGCGCAACTGGGTTCGCATACACTCGGTTGAGGTCTTCATGTGTAATACGTCCAGCGGGGCCTGAACCAACCACTTGACGCAAATCAATTCCGCCTTGAAGCGCTCGATGCCGGACTGCTGGAGAGGCTAATGGTGCCTCCCCTTCCTTTCTAGGTGCACTTAGGTTGGAAGTAGGTTTGTAAGGTGTTGAAGGTGCTAACTTTTGTTCGGAAACACCGACTTCTTTTGAAGCGTTGTCCGGTTGAAGTTTGGCTACTGTTTCTTTTGCTTCATCAATTTTGACATCATCACTTGTTTCAATATGTACAAGTTCAGATCCAACCGCCAGTACATCGCCTACGTCCGTCGCAAGCCAAACAATCTTACCGCTACACAATGATGGAATTTCAACAGTTGCTTTATCGGTAAGCACAGCGGCCAACACATCATCTTCGCGTACTTCGTCACCAACTTTTACATGCCATTCTACGATTTCAACTTCAGTGACACCTTCACCAACATCTGGAAGTTTAATTGCTATATTTTTCATTTTAAGCCTCCAAAGTTTCTTTAATTGCTCGGATGACGCGTTTAGGACCTGGGAAATAATCCCATTCTTGCGCATGCGGGTAAGGCGCATCCCAACCAGTTACGCGCTTGATAGGTGCTTCAAGATGGTAGAAACAGGCTTCCTGAACTTCAGCGATAAGCTCGGCACCAAAACCAGATGTTCGGGTTCCTTCATGAAGAATCATGCAGTGCCGCGTCTTCTGCACAGATGCCACGATTGTTTCTAAATCAAGTGGCAACAAAGTGCGCAAATCAATAATTTCCGCATCAACTTCAGCCTCTTTAACCGCAGCTTCGGCGACATACACCATTGTGCCATAGGCTAGGATCGTTATCGCTTCACCTTCACGGTAAACTGAAGCTTTGGCTAATGGGGTTTTATAATAACCTTCTGGAACCTCACCTAAAGGATGCCCCGCCCAACCAACAGATTTAGTGTCGTGATGGCCATCAAAAGGACCGTTATAAATTCGTTTGGGTTCAAGAAATATAACGGGATCTGGATCTTCTATAGCTGCAATCAGAAGCCCTTTGGCATCAAGAGGTGATGAAGGTTGTACAACTTTCAAACCCGCGACATGAGTAAAGAGTGCTTCTGGACTTTGACTATGCGTCTGTCCACCAAAAATACCACCTCCGGTCGGCATACGAATAACCATTGGGCAAGTAAATTGACCAGCGGAGCGATGACGAATACGTGCAGCCTCCTGAGTGATCTGATCATAAGCAGGAAACATATAGTCAGCAAATTGAACTTCAACGCATGGACGCATTCCTTGCGTGGCCATGCCAACTCCCATTCCAACAATAGCGCTTTCATTTATAGGCGTATCGAATACGCGTTCGATACCGTATTTTTTTTGTAATCCGGCTGTGCAACGAAAAACACCACCAAAATACCCAACATCCTCCCCCATAACGATAACTTTGGGGTCCTTTTCAAGCATAACATCCATGGCAGATCGTACCGCTTCAATCATAGTCATTTGAGCCATTTCGTTATGCCCCCATATCTTGACGCTGACGTTTCAAATGCTCCGGCATTTCTTCATATACGCCTTCAAAAATCGCTGACGGAGAAAGGTATTGGGGATTTAGAAAAGTACCCAATGCTTCACTTTCTTTTTGAGCTGCAATGACTTCATCCATAATCTCAGCCACCCCTTGCTTATGCCGCGCTTCGGACCATTTTCCGCGACTTATGAGATGTTGTTTCAAGCGTTCAACTGGATCACCTAAAGGCCAAGCGTCTGCTTCCTCTTTAGGTCTGTAAGCGGATGCATCATCTGAGGTGGAATGCGCCGCCACACGATATGTCACCCATTCGATAACAACTGGCCCGTATCCACCACGCGCGCGCTTTGTTGCCCATTTTGTAGCTGCCATAACAGCTAGAAAGTCATTTCCGTCTACACGAATAGACGGTATTCCATAACCTACCCCACGGCTCGCAAAAGTTGATGCTGAGCCACCTGCTATTCCTGAAAAACTAGATATCGCCCATTGGTTATTGACCACATTCAATATCACTGGCGGGTTGTAGACCGCAGCCGTCACCATCGCAGAATGATAATCATTTGAGGCAGTTGCACCATCTCCTATCCAAGCTGCAGAGATATTGTCAGTACCAGTTAGAGCCGCTGCCATAGCCCACCCAACAGCTTGAACGTATTGGGTACCTAAGTTTCCGGATATAGTAAAAAAGCCATAGTCTTTAGCTGAATGTAGCGTAGGTAATTGACGCCCGCTCAATGGGTCATTTTCATTTTGATAATACTGACCAAAAAGACTTTTTAAAGGATAACCACTTGCAACCAATAATGACTGTTGGCGGTATGTAGGAAAATTCATGTCACCTGGGTGCAGTTGCTTCTGGAATGCACAACCAATTGCTTCTTCGCCTGTACATTGCAGATAAAAGGTCGTTTTACCTTGCCTTTGGGCGTTTAACATTCGCGCATCTATCGCGCGCATCTGAAGCATATCGCGGAGACCTTGAAGCAACGCATCTTCAAGACCCTCTTCACCTAGATACTCTGCCCACGGGCCAACGGCATTCCCCTCCTTATCAAGAACACGAATAAGACTATTTGCGTACTCTCGAGATTCTTCTGCGGTCATCTCCAATGGTGGTACTGACAAAACTCCTGGGTCGGGAAACTTATAATTTGAAAAATCCGGGATATCTCCGGGTCTCGCCGAGGGGGTTGGAAAATTAATTTTAACTGACATTACATTGAGTTCCTCCGGACAGAACGCCAGCAATTGCCCATCTATGTAAGCTAACTGCTTTCATCTGCTATAGTTCAAGAAGCCATCCCAATACCGCAGACAAGCTTCCGCACCACCCAATATAACAGAATAATAGACCAATATATACTAATAATTATTATTATTTTTGCGAGTAATTTAAAATTTACAGTACAAAGCTTCCACTTTCGACGAATATTAGCAATATATAACCCTCGCAATATCGTTGGAAATTTGACATTACGCAGGCGAACTCACAGCAAAAACAACTAGCTCTCGCTCCTATCACAAAAGAAATTCTCAAAATTCATAAGATAAAGATTTCTTGACTAAATAATGATCAAAAACCCTCAATATCATCTAAGTTAATTTATAATTAGGCGTATTTCATGCGCAGAGCGCTCAAGCCACCTTGCTGTATCGCAAAAGAGCTGCCAAAAATCATTTATCAACAAAATTCGGGATGAGGAATTTCCATGAGCAAAACAACACTAACAGCTCTAGCGACCATACTAATGCTAGCAGCATGTGAGCCCAACACACCCACCAAATCTGAACCAAAATCAGAAACCACATTCACAGCTGAAGAAGTTGAACTTGAATCAAAGCGTTTGAATGAATGGTTGGATCAAAAATTTGAAGAAGAGCTAGCGTTCAGTCCAATCCAAAAAACATTCCTTGGTAGAGATAGCGATCAAGATAAAATCGACGACCTATCAAAAGAGCACGAAGAGAGCATTCTTAGCTGGAAGCGTTCAAAAGATTCGGAAATGAAAGCCTCATTTGACTATGATAAACTTTCAGCTGAAGCAAAAACATCTTACGACATCGCGGCTTATCAATTTGCACAATCTGATGCAGCAGCAAATTTTCCTACAAATGGGTATGTATTTGAACAGATGAATGCTGTTCATGGCTTCTTTCCACAACTATTAATTGCATTTCATAAGGTTGAAGATGCAGATGATATGGACAATTACCTATCACGAATTGGCGAATCTGCACGTGCTATAGACCAACTCATTGTCAGGTCAAAAGAGAATGCTGCTACAGGCGTTCGGCCACCATATTTTGCATTTGAACAAGTGATTGAAGAAGCCAAAAAAATCATATCAGGCGCACCATTTGATGAAAGTGGTGAAGATAATGCTGTTTGGGCTGATGCAAATACAAAAATAGATGCTCTACTTGAATCTGAAGCAATAGATGAAAGCAAAGCGGAGCAACTAAGAGCAGACATCAAAACCACCCTTTTGGAAAAATGGAAGCCAGCTTACCAATCGCTCATCGAATGGCAGGTTGAAGACAAAGTAAACGCCAACGAAATTGCTCAAGGTGTAAGCGCACTACCTTCTGGTGGTGATTTTTATAATGAAAGACTGGCAAACCAAACTACGACAACGCTCACAGCAGATGAGATTCACGAAATAGGTTTAAAGGAAGTTGATCGCTTACGAGGCGAAATGGAAGCAATTCAAACAGAATTTGGATTTGAAGGAAGTTTACAAGATTTCTTTGCTTTCTTGCGTGATGAAAAATCCGATGAACGCCTCTACTACCCCAATACTGATGAGGGGCGCCAAGGATATATAGACGACGCGACAGCTGCAATTGATAAAATCAAAGCGCAACTACCAAACTATTTCGGCATTCTACCTAAAGCAGATCTAGAAGTACGTCGAGTTGAACCCTTCCGTGAACAAGCAGGCGCTGCTCAACATTATTTCCCCGGTACGCCAGATGGGTCACGCCCAGGAATATATTACGCCCACTTACTAGATATGGAAGCAATGCCAAAACGTGAGCTTGAGGTGATTGCATATCATGAAGGCCTTCCCGGCCATCACATGCAAATATCAATAGCACAAGAGCTAGAAGGTATTCCAATATTTAGAACGCAAGCTGGTTTTACAGCCTATGTTGAAGGCTGGGCTCTGTACACAGAATGGCTAGCCAAGGAAATGCCAGGCACTTATGAAGACTCTCTGTCAGAGTTTGGTCGTTTAGGTTCAGAGATCTGGCGCGCTATACGTCTAGTTTTAGACACTGGACTACACTCTAAGGGCTGGACAGAACAACAAGCTATCGAATATTTCCAAGCAAACTCCGCAATAACAACTGACCAAGCGCGTTCTGAAGTGCGTCGTTACATGGTTCTACCGGGACAAGCGACTAGCTACAAAATCGGAATGATAAAGTTTCAAGAATTAAGAAAGAAAGCAGAAGAAGAACTTGGCGACAAATTCGACATTCGCAGTTTTCACGATACAGTTCTCAGTGGTGGTGCCCTACCACTTACAATTCTGGAAAGACGTGTAAATGACTGGATTACTTCGGTAAAAGCACAATAGCATTTTGCCGCTTAAAAAATTCTAGGCTCCGGAAATTTTTCTGGAGCCTTTTTTGTGAGTCTCCATTGCAATGGGAATTTAGAAAAATATTTTAACCATACTCTTGCTTGTAAACCTTCTATAAATGAGTTCAGGAGCACTTCATTACCTAAAGCATTTCACAAGCTTACTATTTATCCGATCAGTCGAACCATCGGCCACCAAGGTGCATAAATGAAAAATTCTTCTTCTGTAAAAAATCAAACAGCGCAAATCATTGCTCGTGAACTTAAAGTTCCCGACGCCAAAGTATTAGCGGCAATTACACTATTAGAAGAAGGTTCCACTGTGCCGTTTATTGCCCGATATAGAAAAGAAGTCACAGGCGGTTTGGATGATACTCAACTTAGAAAACTATCTGAAAGATTAACCTATCTCACCGAGCTTAACGATCGAAAATCAACGATTTTAAAATCTATCCGTGATCAAGAAAAACTCACACCAGATTTAGAGCGTCAAATATTGAAGATTGAAACAAAAGTTGAGTTAGAAGACGTATATGCACCGTTTAAGCCCAAGAGGCGCACGAAAGCATCAATAGCAATAGAAGCGGGTTTAGGACCTTTGGCAGAGAAACTATTGCTCAATCCATCTCTGGCTCCAGACAAAGAAGCTCTCGCTTTTGTCTCTAACGATAATGGTATCACAGACCTGAATGCAGCATTAGAAGGTGCCAGAAATATCATTATTGAACGTATAGCTGAAACACCTAAGGTTGTTGGTCCGGTGAGAGAAAAAGTATGGAATAATGGGGAGTTAGGTTCAAAATTAGTAAAAGGGAAAGAAAAGGAAGGAGCTAAGTTTTCCGATTATTTTGATTTTGATGAACCCATTCGCGATATGCCATCACACCGTGCGTTAGCCCTGCTTCGAGGTCAAAAAGAAGGTGTGCTGAAAATCAATCTTGATGTGCCACATTTGCCAAGTCAAAAACATCCTGCCGTTGGTGTGGTCATGCGAGAATTTGGAATATCCAATAAGGGGCGTCCAGGTGATAGCTGGATGTCTGAAACAGCTGAAAAAGCCTGGAAGTCCAAGCTAGCCTCATCTAGTGCAAATGATTCAATTTCACGCCTAAAAGAAAAAGCAGATACAGAAGCTATCAGAATATTTTCTCGAAATGCGCGAGACCTATTACTCGCAGCACCAGCGGGCGCTCGAGTGGTTATGGGGGTGGATCCGGGAATACGAACAGGATGTAAAATTGCAGTTGTTGATGCAACTGGAAAAGTAATTGATACAGCAACTATCTACCCACACGAGCCGCGTAAAGATTGGCAGGGCTCGCTAACCACCATGGCTACACTTTGTAAGAAGCACAAAGTAGAACTTGTGAGCGTAGGCAATGGAACAGCAAGTCGCGAAACTGATAAACTTGTCGCAGAGTTATCAAGCAAAATGCCAGAATTGAAGTTGACTAGAGTCATTGTATCTGAAGCAGGTGCCTCTGTGTATTCTGCTTCTGAGTTAGCGGCTAAAGAGTTCCCAAATATGGATGTAAGCATTCGCGGCGCTGTCTCAATTGCTAGACGCCTACAAGACCCCTTGGCTGAATTAGTAAAAATAGACCCCAAGGCGATCGGTGTTGGTCAATATCAACATGATGTGGATCAATCAGCTTTAATTCGATCACTAGACGCCGTCGTGGAAGATTGTGTGAACTCTGTCGGAGTTGATGTTAATATGGCGTCGGCCCCGTTACTTTCTCGCGTTTCTGGTTTATCTGAAACCTTAGCTAATAATATAGTTGCTTTTAGAAATGAAAATGGTCCTTTTAAGAACCGATCGACTCTCAAAAAAGTGGCCCGTATGGGGCCTAAAGCCTATGAACAAGCAGCTGGTTTCCTGAAAATTGTTGATGGCACGAATCCCCTTGATGCTTCAGCAGTTCACCCTGAAGCATATCCTCTGGTAAAACAAATTGCTGAAAAGACGGGCCGAACAATAAGCAGCCTGATTGGGGACAAAGAATTTCTTTCCAGGTTAAACCCAAAAGATTTCGCGACTGAAACTTTCGGTATTCCCACTGTAGTAGATATTATCGCTGAACTTGAAAAACCCGGTCGTGACCCGCGACCACTTTTTAAGACTGCCACGCTACAAGATGGGGTAGAAGAAATATCAGATTTAAACTCAGGAATGAAATTGGAAGGTACCGTCACAAATGTAACAGCTTTCGGAGCCTTTGTGGATATAGGTGTACATCAGGATGGACTTGTTCATATTTCACAATTAGCCGACAAATTTGTGAGCGACCCTCACGATATCGTCAAAGCAGGTGATATCGTAAATGTGACGGTTATGGAGGTAGATGTTCAAAGAAAACGGATTGGTCTCAGCATGAAATCAGAACCGGAACTGCAATCTAATAATCGGCGATCCTAAGATCGTCGAACACGCACACAACAGCTACATTGTACGACGATTGCATCTGATACGAAAATGAAAGTCGCAAAATGACGAAATTTGAAATTGCGACCTTCTTCTTCAAATAGAAATTTGTTGCTGTATTGTTTCTATGAAACTTTTGCTAGAAATATCATCTTTAGATATTATTGCTGCCAAGCGTTGGTCAGCATCCTCTTCGCCTATATTTATAGGAATTTCACTAGAAAACAGTATGATAGGCCCTGAAAAAGCCCCATCTAATTCCTTGATTGATTGACGAAAGTCAAAATGCGGTGGAAGTAAATTATCGAGTAAAATTAAGTCAGGTGTATCTGTTTCTATTTTCAGACATGCAATTTCCAAGCAGTCAGCATGCTGGATTCTGATATGACTAAGACCTGCTTTTATAATATAAGCTTCTACCAATTTTGAGATGTTGGCATGATCGTCAACGACGAGAATGCTGGGATTTCTTGCTCGGCTCTTTTGAGCATTATCAATCACCATATTTGGTCAACCATTTTTATGTTATAATTTAATTCGTTGAAGCTCTTGGCAGCTTAACTTCTTTTAGCCAAAATTCATTTAATAGAGATGCTACTTTTTGATATCCCGCCACACTATCCGGTTTTACCATATATGCATTAGCCTTACGGCTGTATGAGTCATCAACATCTGTCTCATTTTCAGATGTGGAAAGAACAATCGTCGGTATATTTTTAAAGCGATCGTCCGACTTCAAAACGTCCAGCAACCCGCGCCCGCCCATTCCTGGCATATTTAAATCTGTAACAATTATTCTCGGATTGCTTCCATTTTTCAGGACTTCCAAAGCACATTCAGCATCTTTAGCGATTTCAATTTGCAGATTTTCATCTGCTTTGTTCAATGCTCGCAGGATGAATTTTTGGTCTTTAAGATCGTCTTCAACTATTAGTATCCCAATTTGTTTTGGCATAATAAATTCCTAATATCTAATAACCAAATGCCATCACAAATTTGGCACCATCTTTAAAGCTAGAGTCTACGTACAAATCACCATCATGCAAAGCCATAATCTTTTTACACAACGCTAAACCAATTCCTGCACCTTCAATAGTTTTACCATGATGAAGGCGTTTAAAAGGTTCAAATATTTTTTTCTGAAATTGCTCAGCTATGCCTACACCATTGTCTTCAACGATTATGCATTTTTGTCGATTTATAACATCTATTTGAGAATGAATTTTAATGTTCAATTGGTCAGCCATGGAATATTTACAGGCATTGACAACAAGGTTTTGAATAACTTGAACGAGTAATTCTTCATTTACATTGTGTTGAAAAAAATCACCGATTTCAATATTTGCGCCAACGGCTTCAACTTCCGAATTTACTTGCTTTCGAGCTTGCACAACGATTTGTTCGAAATCAGTGATCTTCTTTTTTATTTTTTCACTGTCCAACTTAAACATGTCATACAAACTACGAACCATAACTCTCATTCGCCGTAATCCATCTTCCATTTCATCGAAATACTCTGCCGCCAAAGTCGGTAAAACGATTTCATGCTCTTTCAATTCATCGGCAAATAGTTCAGCGAACATTGCAGATTGACGAAGGGGTGCTTGTAAATCATGTGAAGCCACAAACGCGAAATCTGACAGACTTTCATTAAGCCTAGATAATTGTTCTTCTTTCAGCTTTAATTCCGTTATATCAGTTGCTACTGCCAGAATAGTTGTATTCCCATCCTCACCAATCATTGGAATCTTATCTGTAGATATCCATCCCTCTATACCGTTCGTAGGCGCGTAAGATTCCACGATATTTCTGCGTGGTTTACCACTTTCTATGACTCTTAAATCGTCTTGAAGGTATTTCTCGGCAATCTCTGGAAACAAATCTTCAGTAGCAACGCCCTCTACCTCTAATGGGTCATTTAAACCCACTGAGAGAACAGCTGCTTTATTAGCTCTTAGAATTTTGTTGTTATTATCTTTATACCAAATCCGCGCCGGTACGTTATCCAGCACCATTCTCAACTCATCGTTCAAACGTGCATATTTTTCAAACGCCTTTTGTGATTCAATTGCATGCCCAATACTTGCAGCAATAATGCTCAACAACTCAAGGTCCGTCGTTGGATAAGGCGAACTCCGTTTAACGTCACTTACGAAGCTAATTGTTCCGTAGAATTCTTCATCCACAAAAATTGGAGCGCCTAAGTAACTAGCAAATTCATTTTGAGGAACAGCCGGATGACATTTAGTCTCGTTAGACTGAAGGTCGTCAAATGACAGGGCTGTTTGCTCTTCGACAACAGCAGCGCATATAGTATCAGGTAAGGCAAGTTCAACACCTGCAGCTAGTCCTTCCATTTCACCAACATATGCTTTCACCAAATATTTTTTGTCCTGAATATTTGATACAAACCCATCTGTCGCATGAAAAGTTCGTCGACCCAACTCAAGCAATTCTTCTAAATATTTAGTAGGGTCCGAATGCGCAAGTGGAGATATAGCTTTGAGCGCCTTAACAGTCGCTTCAAAATTCTTCCTTTGAGAAATAGGTGTAGATGCAACTGTCAGCCCGTTTACGCCGCAAGGTTCTGCCTTGACCCTAAACCATGCACTAATGGTATCATCAGTATATTCTATTTCTACAGTTTCTGATTTTCCCGACTTAACAACTTTTGAATATAGTGCGAATAGCCCCACCTCTTTAATGTTGGGAAATAGATCCAACATTTTGTTTCCGATGAGGCTCGATAATTTTTGTCCCGTATTTAATTCCAATGCGGCATTTGCACCAAGTAGCGTAAAGTCGGAAACAATACCCTGCTCATTGAAAACAGCTTCCAGCCTTAAAATCACTGCCTCACTTGCGTCGTAGATTGAACGTGAAATTTCACTTTCTTTTCGAGCTGCTTTAGCGAGTTCAATAATTTCATGCTCAAGTGTATTTTTAACAATCATATCCCTGATTGTTGTCGCCAATCTCACAAGGAGTGCTTGTTCCTGTGCCGAGAATTTTCGAGGTTTTCTATCGATAAGACAAAGCGTTCCAAGGGCGTGCCCTTCTTCTGTAATCAACGGTGCGCCAGCGTAAAAACGAATACTGGGTTCGCCTATAACTAGGGGATTTTGGTCGTATTTTTCGTCTTCAATGGCGTTTTCAACAACCATAACATTTGTAGACTTTATCGCATGCTGGCAAAAAGAGATGTCACGAGCAGTTTCAGTGACACCATCTAATCCGCAATTGGATTTAAACCATTGGCGATTTTCGTCCACTAGCGAAACGAGAGCAATAGGAACGTCAAACATTTCAGCAGCAAGCGCAGTCACATTGTCATATTGTGCTTCTGGTTTTGTATCCAGTATTTTCAATGCGGCTAACGTTGCTAACCGTGCTTGCTCATTCTTGTCATCAACCATTTGGACATTGCCTCAACATTTTTTACATTCCAGCCAACTGCCCCCCAGATTTATATCTCTCTTCATATGAATAAATCATAACCAGATAATATATGAGTATACCGCAACTTAAAGAGACACGCCGATATGAAAAACATTATTTCTTGGAGTGCATAATCCAATCTCCAGATTCAATGCCATCTATTGTCCAATTCCCCACTCGATATCGAATTAAACGCAAAGTAGGAAATCCAACACAAGCGGTCATTCGCCTGACTTGCCGATTTCGTCCTTCTGAGATTGTGATCTCAATCCAACTATCTGGTACGCTTTTTCGATATCTAACAGGAGGCTCCCTCACCCAAAGGTCAACAGGTTGGTCCATCAGTTTGACTTTAGCCGGCTTGGTCATACCGTCTTTCAATAATACTCCAGCCCGCAACAGGTCCAACGCTGATTCGTCGGGAATCCCCTCAACTTGAACCCAATAACTTTTTTCCATTTTATTACTTGGATCGCTTATACGGTGTTGCAATTTACCGTCATCTGTGAGGACCAATAAACCCTCACTGTCCTTATCTAATCGCCCCGCCGCATACACATTGGGTACGTCAATAAAGTGAGATAAGGTCCGGCGAGAAGATGCTTCATTTCCAGCGTCAGTAAACTGTGAAAGCACATTGAATGGTTTATTAAAAAGGAGAATATTCGACATGTGAATCTCTATGCCATTATAAGATATTTAATGCCATCCCCTCTTGTTCGCCTATTTCTATTGAACCGAGGTGAGAGATACAAAATCAACTGTTTTGCGTATTATGTCTTTTTAAGAAAGCTTCAAAAAAACCTTTTAAACGAGGCATTAATCGTGTCTCACAAATAGCTAAATGATCAAACCGCCTCCGCATTCTTGAAGCTATGGAGTTTTCATTTTTCGTTCCAAATAGGTTCCAACTTTTAAACCCAACGCCTTGAATAGTCCCCAAAATTGTTGGACGGAAATAAACAAGTTTTCCAACCTCACGAGATGGTTTTGCAAAATATTTCTTGTAGTGATCGTGACCACCAGAGAGATCATAAGATTTCAACCCCATCTCATCCATCGCTTCAATAGCTCGATAGAGAAGTATAATTCCCGGCCCCAACTCACTGTGATCGGGATCATACGCTGATATCCATGGATGAAAATTTTCACCTGACCTTAAACCAAAATGACCTGCCACAAGGGCACCGTTCACCCTAAGTTCAATAAGATATCCACCAAAATTATTTTCTTCATTGTATTTTACAGAAGACACCGCCTGCAGAACTGTAGAACTTTTCTCAGCTTCAATCACATCTACCAGACCCGATTTGCTAAATTGGTTACTTTTCCAATTAAAAAGTTGTTGAATATCTGAAGGATTATTCACACCATATCTGAGTTCTACGGTATCAAAATCTTTATCCAATTTCCGACTAAGCCGCCGAAAGTTTTTCATTCTTTTTGGATTGTCTTTCCATCGCTCTGCAAGATATTCTGCTGCACTTCCGTCTTCAATTTGCGCAACAAAAGAATAGCCTCGACTCTCAAAATTGGCGTCCATCAACACACCTTCAGGAGTCGCACAACCTTCACCTCTATAACTATGCCAACCACCCGCCCGTAGCATGTCATTCATGCTTATCTGGTAGCCTTCTGCGATCAAAGGCCCTGAATAATCATCAAATGGTGCACCAAGGGGGCGTACCATTCCTGCAACACGACCAGAACCACAAAAAACGCTGACAATCTTCTCACCGACTTGTCCAAATATAACTCGGACATGATCATTATTGGAAGCAATCAGTTTTGCAAATTCAGGCTCCAACAAAGGAGAGCTATAGCAATTTTGAGAAGAATTTAAGAATTTCCATTGTTTCCACTCAGCATGAGTTACTTCAGAAATATCTTTTGCAACAAATAAAACCACCCGTGAAACCTCAGTATTTTTTTCCATTTGGGTTACACGTTGGAACTCTCATCAATCCGTCGCACTTCAAGAGTATTTTTATCAATTTCGAAAGTAATGGGCGTGACTTTTTTAACCGTTGGTTTTTTCTGAATTTTTAGAGCCCTTGCAACAACAGCTTTTAGCATGACAGCTGCTCCAGTATTTTGGGGAATGGACGGATTCATACCAAAACGACGTCTCAATTTTCCATTTGTATACATTGCATTGGCTTTTAATAATCCTGAAGCTGTCATATATTCACATGACAATGAAACATTCATCATATTGCCATTCTGCACTCTGTGCGGAGCATTTTGAGGCCAAGTAATTGCTACTCCTGGCTTCATGTGCACCTTTGATACATGCTCATCAAAGCTATATTTAAAATCCATTTCTTCTTCTTGTTCACGCAAAACAACTGCCTCAATCTGGTTGGCAGTCGCAAAGGGTTCATGCGGTGGATAAAGAGAAACATATTTTTCTCCCCTCACCTGAACCAGACACACAAATGGTATGTCCAAATGATAATGGACATGAATATTTGGAGAAGAAATTAGGACACCGATATCTTGCTTTAATGTTTTGATACCTGCTGCTGAATCTAGTTGAGAAAAAAGTTTATTTCGAACATCTGCATATTCGGGAAGATATTTACTGACTGCTCTCAAATTTAACCAAATCTGCCCTCGCTTTACCGCCTCAAGGAGTTCAGCCCCAGATAAATTATCAGCTCTTCCATGGATTGCTTTAACCCGTCCTTCTGAGTGGGCAGGAAATGTGTAAATTCCCATATTTTCACGAGGGTAACGGTCTAGCAAATCAGCCAAGCCATCGTCTGAGTATTTCTCACTCAAATGCTCGTCATGCTCACCAGCAATAACTTCTTTGGAAAAGCATACAGACGTATCCTCTGGCCATTTGAAAAGCATATCAACACCAACTGCTTGAAAACAAAAACTCTAAAACGGAAAACACTAGACCAACCAATTGAATAAGCAGTTCGTCTGATTTATTTTCTGTATTCCAATTTCTTTGCAACTAATATGCCGAATACATTAAAAATAAACTGTTTTTTACATCATCATTTCAATAACAAATAAAGCGACCAGCTTTTTTATGAAACCGGCACACAAAACTCGCCGAGAGAGAAAAAACCTCTTATTTCCTCTACCAATTTGAATTCACATGAATTTCTATGGATTTGTCATTTTTGCTCGTAAAACATCAATAATCACAGGCGGTGAATGGTACAATTTTTCTGCATGCGGTGCCCACAGCAAACCAACAGACCTCACTAGGTCAAACCCTGCCATTTTTCGCATTATGATGTAACTACAATCATAACTGTCAGGCATTACCGTCACGCCTAATCCTGCTTTGATCATTTCCAGTACACGCTCGTCATTTGATGATTTGTACGCAAAAAAAGGGCGAACGCCCCTTTTTGTAAAATGCTTACTCGTTTCAGACAACACCTCACAATGCCTACGAACAATCATAGTATTGTCAGCCAAAGCTTCACCGGGAATAATTTCTTGGTCTGCTAAAGCATGATTTTCAGGCATAGCAATGGAATATCCCTCTCTAAAGAGTGTCTCTTCCAGGAAACGTTCCCCGCCTCGCTCGACAAGCGTCATAGCAACATCTACACGACCACGCGCAAGATGATTTGTGAGTTCGCGTTCACTACCCTCGACAAGCTCAACCTTGGCATTGTCATCAAAATGTCTAGCTTGAACGATTGCATCAGACAAAATCTTTGCTGGAATGCTCGTCAATATCCCTAATTTAAGAACTGGCTGTGCTTCCTGTCCCCGCACCGCCCTTTCTGCTTGGTTAAAATCACTTTCTATTCGTCGCGCATATTCAAGCAATCTAGTACCAGAATCTGTAAGATGTATTCGTCGATTTGCGCGATGGAACAGCTTAGATTCTAATATTTTTTCAAGCTTAGCTATTCCCACGGACAAGGTTGGCTGGGCCACATTCAAATGAACTGCAGCTCGAGAAAAATTTCCATGATCTACAACGGCAAGGAAATAGCGAAGAAGGTAGCGATCAATCATAGATAAAAACTATACCATGATTAGTTTAATTTCAATTTTATCTATTAAACCAAGAATGTTACAATGTGCCATAAGAGGCGCAGCGCCCATAAATTGAACTTGGGAGGTATTTAAATGATGAACCTTGATTTCGCT